>NZ_JACSOF010000049.1:0-40548 GCF_014349205.1 Photobacterium sp. BZF1 | reverse complement strand
ATTTTGTATACTGCCAACATTGCTCCTTACTTTTAGTCCGCTATGAAAACATTACAACAACTATTAAACGATTTCGGCTTTGAACATCTCCCCTTCACTGATGCCGAGCGCGAATTCGCACAAGACTTCGTCAACTTCCGTTCCAATTTTTTCCAGACTGTTTGCCAGCAAAAAGCGGACAAGCCACAGCAAGATCTTGCACTAGGGTTATTTACCCACGCAATTCAGCAAGTCTTTGATGAGTTTCAAGCCACACAAAGCAAGATCAGTGAAATGGATACGTTATTCAAGCAGCATGTCGGGGAGCAGCATGCGAAAAAGTTCTACACACTGAATGAGTTAGAGGTCAAAGCTATCGCAATGATTTGGTTCCTATGCCAAGGGGTCAATAGCATCGATTTTAGCTATGCCAATGACCACGCAACAGAGATTTGCCAGCAGCTTGCGGCCAATGATAGCAACAGAGCTGAATCACTTCGCCGGCAATTCATGCAATCCTATTACCTTGGTATTGATCAGGCTCACAGTATGAAGCCGAAAACGAGTCTGCTGTTAACATTACAAAATGCTGTAAAATCAATATTTAAATAAATCCGTTAGCCTAAAAAACAAAGTTACTGGATTATATTTAAGACAACAACCAGTATTAACCATTGAAAAATAATGGTTATTTTCCGCCCAAGCAAACAATGAAAATAATTTGAATGTTTAGTCTAATCTAAGCATTTAATCAAAAAGACATTTAACAAAAGCGCATACAACTTTTACATCATTGATCGTTGCGTGATTTTCACTCAGATCGTATGATTCTTGCACTTCAAATATGTTGTTCCTTAATCGATTTATTGCTACGCCTATCATGGACTTGATAGGCGTTTTTTTTTAAATAATCGGCCGGAACTGAATATCCAAGTAGTGGGCTAATTTCTGTTGCAGCAACTGCTTCTTCTCTTCACTCAAGAAACTTGCCTCAATAGCATTATCACTCAACAGCGCAACATCTTGCTTTGACAGGTCAAAGGCCTGTGCAACGGCCAAATAATTGTCATTAAGATAACCGCCAAAATAAGCGGGATCATCAGAGTTAATCGTTACTTGTACCCCCTGTTTAAACAGCTCAACAATGTTGTGCTCTGATATATCATTGAAAACCCTGAGCTTCACATTGGATAACGGGCATACCGTCAGAGGGATCTGCTTCTCTACCAAATACGCCACTAGCTTTGGATCATCTAAGCAACGCACACCGTGATCAATTCGGTCCACCTTGAGTGCTTCAATGGCTCCCCAAATATAATCGGCAGGGCCTTCTTCTCCTGCATGGGCAACGGTTTTGAATCCTGTGTTTCTTGCCATAGCATAAACACGCTCAAACTTCTCTGGCGGGTTGCCCTGCTCTGATGAATCTAGACCCACAGCAATAATATCGTCTTTATAGGCAATGGCCTGCTTAAGTGTCTCTATGGCGTCATCTTCAGGCAAATCCCGTAAGAAACACATGATCAAACCCGATGAGATACCCAAATTGGATTCTCCATCCCGCAAGGCTCGTATTATGCCTGAGGCGACCGTATCAAAAGACACGCCTGCCCGAGTATGGATTTGAGGGTCGAAAAACACTTCAGTATGAACAATATGCTCTTGCTTACAACGCTCAAGATAAGCGTAAGTCAGATCATAAAAGTCCTGCTCGGTACGTAATACCAAGGCCCCTTGATAATAGAGGTTCAGAAATGCTTGGAGATCGTGAAATTGATAAGCCGCTTTTAACGACTCAATGGATGAATAGGAAAGTGTGACGTTGTTACGCTGGGCCAGAGCAAACATTAACTCTGGCTCAAGCGTCCCTTCAAGGTGAAGATGGAGTTCAACCTTAGGTAACCCACTGATAAAGCCTTTCATTACTCTTCCTCCACAGAAAAGGTAGGTCACCTACCTTTAGGAGTCTAAGATGGTATTGAAAGTAGTGTAGTTAAACTTAAGGCCTTCCGCTTAGTAGCGTTGCCACTGACCGCGCATCATAAAGCCGCCAATAGCCATCATCACAATACCGCTACTTAGTAGCAGTTGGTATTTGTGCTTCACTTCGCTGGCAGCATGTGTCGAGCTGAAAGAATGGAAATAATCTCCTCCGCCAGCACTAATAAAGGTGCTCATATCAGAGACAACCTGCGTTTGGCCGATCATACCGCCAATAGTGACAAACCCAAATATCAAAGAAACACTACCAATCAGTAGCGAAAGGAAACCCCAAGTACGTTTGATGTCCATGTCTAGCCTAGTCTTTAGTTCTATTCGTTTTATGCTAACGTGATTACGATGAATCATTGTCAACATAACGTAGGAAAGTGAAAATATCAGGCGTTATTGATATTTTTATGAACAAGCTTCCAAAAAACACAGTATTGGTTACTTTGACCACTGCATTTTCATACATAGGAGCGAAAAATATACCCAAGCAACTATTAGGTGCTTGGGCATATGAGGAAGGTTTAGTAAGCATATTAACGCTAACTAGGAGAATAACCTTGCTACTGGGTTAAATCTGTATCAATCCAGTATTTAGAACCTGAAATGTTGGCGTCTAGCAATAAGCCTTTTTCACCAATCTGGTAAATCGCCATTCCGCCATTGTATTTGGCGGTTAACTCAGCGCTATCGGTACCGGTCACCACGCCCATTTCTGACGTAGCTTCCCAGCCATCGGTAACAAAGCCGTCAAAGGTCTTTTGATCTTCAAAAAAGATGATCTGCTGATAGAACTTACCACCAAGGCCGACCGCAAGCCCCGCGCCAAACATTTTCATATAAGTGTGTTCGTCTGTTTTACGGTTAACCGCAACCCCTGCCCCTTGGTTGGTATGGAGCATCAACGAAAACTTTCGAGAATCAAAAACGGCATAGCCATAGGCACTATCGAAAAGCAATTTGGCTGACGGCTGCTCATTGAATAAACGGACCAGTGCAGTATCTGCCATCGTATTCAATGCCAGACGGGCTTCCTCAGGCGTTTCTGGCTCAAGCATTTCATCCAGCTTGGCATCGGCTACATCGAGCCACTCCTTGCTTTTTTCTATCGAGGCATCAGTCCACTCACCGGCGGTGTTGTAGGCATCCTCGCCCCACTCGGATACCGAATCCCAGGTTTCCTTAGAAAAATCCGATACAGATTCCCAGGCCTCTTTCGATCCTTTGCCAACTTCTTCACCAAGCTTTGAAGCTGCATCTTTGATTTCATCCCAGCCAGCATACACCGGAGTTGTTGCTGTTGTTGCCATAACTGTTGTCGCCATTGCTATGGCAACGACTAATGAACGTAACTTCACAATCGTCCCTCCTCGCTAGGTTATATACCAAGTGTGTTATAAGCCTAGCCCAAGCAGATAAAAGAAAGGCCAAGCACCATGCTCAGCCTTTTATCCCACTATTCCCTTAATCTTGAGTTAAGCGAATCATTACTTCTTTTTAGGGCGGAAAGGCTTCATCACCTCTTCGTTACACTCGAGGTAAGGGCCTTCCATCAAATCGATACAGTAAGGAATCGCCGGGAAAACGGCATCCAGACACTCGCGGATCGATTTAGGCTTACCCGGCAGGTTAACAATCAAGCTATCACCACGCAGGCCGGCAGTCTGGCGCGACAAAATCGCTGTCGGTACAAACTTCAACGACTCAGCACGCATCAGTTCACCAAAACCTGGCATCATACGGTCACAAACGGCTTCAGTGGCTTCAGGAGTCACATCACGCTTGGCCGGGCCGGTACCGCCCGTCGTTACAATCAGGCTACAGTCTTGCTCATCAGCCATCTTGATCAATGTCGCTTCAATCACATCCTGCTCGTCAGGAATGACTTCGTATACTGGCTCCCACTCAGAGGTCAGGTAATCGTTCAACGTATCGATAATCGCCTGCCCAGAGATGTCTTCGTATACACCTGCACTTGCGCGGTCGCTGACAGTCACGATGCCGATTTTTGCTTTAGTCATTGGTTATTCCTCAGGCTGAGCCTTGTTATCCATTTCTACTTTCTTGCAAGCAGGAAAGTATTGTTTCTTCATGCATGCAAGTTTAAGAAATTCTCTTGGATTGTTAAACACCTAAAACGGGTAAAGGCGATTACAAGCCGCCCATTAAGGTATATTTGGTTTCAAGAAAATCTTCCAATCCTTGCCTTGCACCTTCACGGCCCAGACCTGATTCCTTAACCCCACCAAAAGGAGCCACTTCGGTTGAAATCAATCCTTCGTTGATCCCGACCATACCGTATTCCAAAGACTCACTGAATTTGAAAGCTCGAGACAGGGATTGCGTATAAGCGTAAGAGGCAAGGCCAGAGCTAATATGGTTTGCACGGCGGATCACCTCATCGTCATCATAGAAACGGAATAAGGCGGCGACCGGACCGAATGTTTCGTCGCTAGCAATCAACATATCGTCGTTCATTTCGGTCAATACCTGAGGCGGGAAGAAATAAGTACCTTCAGGCTGGGTCTCACCGTGCGCAAGGATTGCACCTTTCGCCAACGCATCATCAATATGGCTCTGCACTTTGGCAACGGCAGCAGCATTGATAAGTGGCCCTAAATTAGCCCCTTCCTCAAATCCATCTGCCACTTTCAGCGCTTTGACTCTCTCGATCAATTTCGCCGTAAAGGCGTCATACACGCTGTCGTGAACATAGATACGGTTAGCACAAATACAGGTCTGCCCGGCATTACGGAACTTAGCCACCATCACCCCGTCAATTGCTTTATTGAGATCGGCATCATCACAGACAATAAACGGTGCATTGCCCCCGAGCTCTAGAGCCATTTTTTTCACTGTGCTAGCCGATTGCGCCATCAATAACTTTCCGACACCGGTAGAGCCCGTAAATGAAATTTTCTTCACCACAGGGCTTTCGGTCAAAGTACCACCAATTGCCGCCGCATCACCGGTAACCACACTAAATAACCCTGCCGGGATCCCTGCCCTGTCAGCTAACTCAGCCAATGCCAAAGCAGTTAACGGCGTATCTGGCGCGGGCTTGAGCACAACCGCGCACCCTGCAGCGAATGCAGGGCCACATTTTCGGGTGATCATTGCCGCAGGGAAGTTCCATGGCGTAATTGCACCAACAACGCCAATAGGTTGTTTGGATACCAGTATACGGGCATCTGGCTTATAGCTCGGGATCATTTCCCCGTAAGCGCGTTTCGCTTCTTCGGCATACCATTCGACAAAACTGGCAGCATAGGTGATCTCACCCTTTGCTTCCGCCAGTGGCTTACCCTGCTCTAGCGTCAGGATGGTCGCTAGATCTTCGGTATTGTCGACAATCAACTCATACCAACGGCGCAAGACTGTTGCCCGCTCTTTCGCTGTTCGTGTTGCCCACTCTCCCTGAGTCTTTTCGGCGGCATGGATAGCTGAAAGTGTCTCATCGCGGCCAAGGCTAGGTACTGTTGCAATCAGTTCGCCCGTTGATGGGCTAGTTACTGGGGTATAGGCATCATCTATCGCAGTCACCCAGTTACCTGCCACATAGCAGGCCTGTTTCAGTAGTTGGGGATCATGTAGCTTCACGCAGTATTCCTCTAAAGGGCATCAGTTTAGCAACCAGCATAATGACTTACGGGAATAGTTTGAAGTTAGCTTGATCGTGTTTTCAGACACTAGTGACATTTTGTGACTAAGTAACTAAGCAATCCGTTACATCCATTCACAAAATAGCAACCACAGAGACATATTACGGATATCAATACGATTGCGTCTGGTTACACAGTCAATTATTCTGTTTGAACAAAGACAAACACACACAACAAAAGACAATCGAATGAAACGCGAACATAACTACCCAATCGGGACACCGGGCAAGCCATGGGGCGACGAAGAAAAGGCACAGTGGCTAGCACAAACCACCATTAAGCGCTCTTATCAAGAAGAAGTCGTATCTAAAATCACAGCGCTAGAATCTGACTTTGACCTCCACCAATATGGCGCACTTAGCTACGATGCCGATAAATACCCTTTGTTTGCCATCAAAACCCGCAATTGGGATAGCAGCAAACCCGTTGTTCTGGTAACCGGTGGTGTGCACGGTTACGAAACCAGTGGCGTGCACGGTGCCCTGAAATTTGCCGAAGACAAGGCGGCTAAATACAGTGATCGTTTCAACATTGTCATTGCACCTTGCGTCAGCCCGTGGGGCTACGAAGTGATCAACCGCTGGAACCCTAACACGGTTGACCCAAACCGCGCATTCTATGCCGACAGCCCTTCTGAAGAAGCGGCCAATCTTATGAAGATGGTTGGTGAACTAGAAGGCGAAGTGCTGGTTCATATCGACCTGCATGAAACAACCGATACCGATGAACTAGAATTCCGCCCAGCCCGTGAAGCCCGTGACGGTAAGCTTTACATTGAAGACGGTGTGCCAGATGGTTTCTACACCGTTGGCGATACCGAAAACCCTCAGCCGGATTTCCAAAAAGCGATTATCGACTCTGTTCGCAAGGTGACCCATATTGCCCCACCTGACGCTGATGGCAATATCATCGGTAGCCCAGTACAGCAAGAAGGCGTGATCAACTACCCGCTGAAAAAACTGAGCCTATGTAACGGCATTACAGATTGTACTTACGGTACGACCACAGAGGTTTACCCAGATAGTGACCGTGCAACCCCGGAGCAGTGTAATGACGCGCAAGTTGCCGCTATTACCGGCGCACTGGATTACGTCATCAAGCAATTGGGCTAATTGCTCAAGATATTTTTTAAAAAGCAGGGGCAACTAGCTCCTGCTTTTTTTAACACCAATGCCATAAGCATCTATAATTTAATACTTTCAATGTGTTATACATTTAGGTGGTTATGCGCTGTTTCTTACTTGCCACATTGATAGCCCTCTTAGGTGCATGTGCTTCTTCTCACCCACATCTTTATTCCCAAGATCTGCATGGCTGCTTTAGCCAATTGGCGATGTTCAAGCAAGAGGTCAACCGCCAGAAAGTCAATGATGCTCAGGTGGTTAACTTAGCTGCTTTTCCCTATCTTGCCTTTGATCGTTTCAGCCAGTCGCAACTTAGCCGTTTATCCTCGCAGCAGGACCGTGAGCAATGGCTCGACTATACGGCCCAACTCGCTACCCAGCAGCGCCAAGCCGAATACCACAACCTTATTGCTAATCCTTACGATCTCGCTGCGCTTGATACCTGTGCGGAAAAAATGGTCAAAGAAGCCAAGCATAACGAAAAGGTATGGGCCGAACTGAAGCAGCAAACAGTCTCGATTCCAGACAGTTACGAACCTTGGCTGCGTGTGTTTGGGCTCTACCCAATCAGCAGCCAAATCGCCCAGTCTTCTATTGATAAAGAGAAAAAGTGGATTTTGCTGGGGTTCCACGCGCCACCTAAAGACATTGTTCAATATCAGCTCACTGAAACCATTTCAGATTCAGGTATTGCGGCTTCTCAACACAAAGGGGGCCAAGCTCATATCAACCGAGAGCTAATTACGAGTTGGTTTAGTGATGCATTAGATACATCTACCATCCATTGGCCCCAGTTAAGCAAGACGACAATTTCACAGCTCTACCAGTATTATTCGCCATTAATTAACATAGAAACCGCTTCGGCAGATGATATTCCGGGGACAGTAAACTATGTGGATAGCCAACACAAACCCGCTGTCGATACCTCACAACCGGCCATCTACCTACACCACAGCTATACCCAGCTTTATGGCAAAATCTACCTACAACTGAACTACAGCCTCTGGTTTGCCAACCGCACACCAACATCATCTTTTGACCCCTATGCGGGTAAATTTGACGGGGTATTGCTGAGGCTTACACTCGATCACCAAGGCCGGCCTATGTTACTCGACTCTATCCACCACTGCGGCTGCTACCATATGGTGTTTAACTTCTCTGACAAGTTTGTGTTCGACAATGCCAAACCCGATACCGAAAGTCCGTTACTGTTTAATCGACCAGCCCCTTTCGATTTGCCAACATGGTCTGTCACCCTATCCCATGGCGAGCATATGATTAAGCAAGTTGGGTGGCTGGCAAAGAAGGATTTACCTAACGCCAATAAAGTCCAATCGCTAGTCGGTCACCACTATGATCAACTGCGCCAGCTTCCCTCCCACCAACAACACACAATAAGCCTTTTCGACCAAAGAGGAATGCTTGCGGGTAGTGAACGTCTAGAGAGTACCTATCTTTGGCCTTTCGGCATTCCATCTGCGGGAGCCATGCGGCAGTTAGGCCATCATGCCATTGCCTTTATCGGCATCCGTCATTTCGACCAACCCCGGCTGTTTGAGCAAATTCTCCGCCCCAAAACAGAACCCTAGTCGCCGCCTTACTGCTAGGACAGTCATTGAGGGGATAAGCTGCATGAGTAAGATGAGAATGAAAAGAAATTAGAATTGGTGGTAGGATACCCTTTTGCGATATCAGTCTGTTTTCGCTAGTAAAGGAGCTACCTGTGCAAACCTCATTTATCGACGGTGATTTGCTTTACCGTCAGCATACTTTCGAAGTCCCATTGGATTACAACCAACCTCACGCACAAACCATCTCGGTGTTCGCCCGTGAAGTGGTCGACCTTAACCGACACAATGATGAGCTTCCTTGGTTGGTCTATTTCCAAGGTGGCCCTGGTTTCCCATCGCCTCGCCCAGACAGTCGTTCCGGTTGGCTGAAACGTGCATTGCAGCGATACCGCGTGTTATTGCTGGATCAGCGTGGAACAGGAAACAGCACAGTGATCAGCCATCAGACGCTGGCCCATTTATCTGCGCCTGAACAAGCCGAGTATTTGAGCCATTTCCGCGCAGACAATATTGTCCGTGATGCTGAAACCATCCGGGAAAAACTTGGGGTCAAACAATGGGCAACGCTGGGCCAAAGCTTTGGTGGCTTCTGCTCGCTGACTTACCTGTCTTTCTTCCCGCAGAGCCTCAGCCGGGCGTATATTACCGGTGGGGTACCTTCACTGTCGCGTCATGCCGACGAGGTATACCAAGCCACTTATCAGCGGGTACAGGACAAGAATAACGCCTTCTTTGCCCAGTTCCCTTCTGCACAGGCCCAATGCCAGAAAATTGCTGATTACCTCTTGGACAATGATGTTCGCTTGCCTAACGGCCAGCGCTTCACGGTTGAGCAGTTCCAGCTGATAGGCATCAACCTTGGCCGTAGCGGTGCCAATGTGCCTATGTATTACCTACTTGAGGATGCCTTTGTCGAGACAAACGGCCAAGAAACCCTAAGCTACGCTTTCCTCAATGCCATGCTGGCAGAGCAAAGCTACCAAACCAACCCTATCTATGCGATTTTGCACGAGTCTATCTATTGCCAACACTCGGCATCAAAATGGTCTGCCCACCGGGTTCGCGATAGCTTCCCGCAGTTTAACTACCAGAAAGGGAATTCTTTCCAGTTTACTGGCGAAATGGTCTACCCATGGATGTTTGAGCAATTTGAGTGCCTCAAGCCATTGCAAGAAGCTGCCAAACTACTTGCCGAACGCACTGATTGGGCAGATTTATATGACATTGAAGCGCTGGCGAACAACACCGTACCCGTTGCTTGTGCGGTCTATGCCGAAGACATGTATGTAGAAATGCAGTATTCACTGGAAACCTTGAAAGGCATTCCTAACAGCAAAGCCTGGATCACTAATGAGTATGAGCACAATGGCCTTCGCGCCGATGGTGAACGTATTTTGGATAAGCTGATGGAAATGGCAGAAAACATTTCCAATCTGCCTAAACAGTAACTCAGATTTCTGCCCCAAAATCCCATAAATAATGCCGGAGCAATCTATCTGCTTCGGCACATTGCTCACCTTTCCCTCTTAACTTAATGCCCTTAGGTAGTGGCAGTTGATAATTCAAAAGGTGCTATGGCTTTTAGGATGCCTGTAACTGTCATATTCCGGCGATGCTCAAACAACTCGATGGCTGCGGCCGGATCGACGCTTTCCAAGTCATCAAAGTTAAGTTGCTCGATACCTGAACGGGTAAACTTTATGCTGTATAGGTAATCATCAACAATATGTCCTGTCTGACGATTTAACCGCTGGGAATAGCCCGAGACGACGACTTTCCCTGCTGAGGGTAATGTCGCTAGCGAATAGCCCGCCAAGCGCAATGCGATACCGTGGATATGCTTTGCATACTCAAGTTGTAGCTGCTTCTTGAGTTTGTTTTTAATGTTCAATTTTCGGCCATTTGCCGATAGCGCTGCAACCTTAGCAGGAAAATCCTCAATTTCAGGTAGATCGACATCGACCCAAATTGTCTGACCGTCCTGCTCTACCTGAAAGTCGACTAAGGTTTCTCTTGGCCATTCCAAGTCACTAAACGCATTTTCCAACAATGACTCCATGACTTTCACATCCGTTCGGATTGTGCGGGCAAAATTGTCACTGTTAGCCTGTTCAGTTTGCTCATGGGCTAGTTTAGCCTCTGCCCATGAGGCACATTGCTCTTCCCACTGTTGATTCGCACTCAGGTATGCGCTTTCACTGTCTTGAACCTGTTGCTCCCAGTGCTTGATTGCCAAGGTGTAGGATTGCTCGAATTCACTCAACTGAATTTGGTGCTGCTTTCTCTTGCTTTCAAACCACCTAGCGAAAAAGCCAATGGACGGCGGTGTCCCTTTTTCTGGCTTATCCACTGGCTCAGGCTTGGCCGGGGCTACCGGTTTCGGGGTCTCATAAGGTTGTATAGTGTAGACGGGCTCATCAAACGGCTCTGGCATATCAAGGTAAATATCTTCAAGTAATTCAGCATCCCCGTTGATTTCCTCGGTCTGCTCCCGTAGCCACTCGGTGATAGTCTCGCCTTTATGTTGCCAAACAAGTGTCTTATCGCGCCCCTCGATCGGGGTACCGTTTATGTCAGTAAGTACAACAGTGCCATTTTCTTTGTCGAGGCTTATTTCTACTTTCGACAACGCCGCCAAACGTGCTTGCTGGGCCTGCTGGCGAACTAATTGTTTTTCCTGGCGCTGCTGGTTTCTTCTGGCGGCGTTGCCCCCAATCTTTGTTCGGTAGGACAGCCCAGAACCAGGTAATCCGGCATTGGCATAGACGCCACGCTTGCCAATATTGACAGACGCCCCTCGTCCCCCCAAAGTGGCACTTACACCACCCAAGCCAATATTTACTTTGACACCGGGAGCAATCTTAATTCTCTTGTTAAAACGTAAACCCATACAACCACCAAGACATCATCATTATGATGACAACACAAAACCATAATACACAGGCCGCAATCATACACGGGCAAAGCAAAACTTTACAACTGCAAATCCAGTGAAGAAGTCAACGCTCATTAACCAACTCACTGTTGTATAAAGGGTTACACCGAAAACAAAATTTCCAGCTAAGTTTTGCAAGAGTTCTGTCAGATTTACTGAATCTCTGCTGAATTACAGCCAATAAGCCACATTCACGCTACCTTTAAACAGTACACTTAAACCGATGACATCCCCTTCGCTGAATTGATACAGGAAATTTATGACTTCCCTACGACTGTTGACCACCTTGTGCTTGGCAGCCTTTGCCGCCTCACCCGCCATGGCGCAAAACACCCAGTATGAAAGCATTATCGAAAGCCGCAGCCAAATTGACGATAAAGTCGTCTTAGGCCGCACTGAACTCGTTTATTTTCCTGCTATTGATTCACTCGATAACATAGGTATTCCAGCCAAGATTGATACCGGCGCGGATTCAACTTCTCTCCATGCCGAAAATATCGTCATCACTACTGATGAACCGGCCTTTGAAGGAATAGAAGGTGACGAGCTGGTTGATGCTATCGCCGTAAAGTACGATGCGCTTGGCAGTACTCAGCTTCGCGACCGGGAAGACAAAACCAATATCATGGTGAGCTTTGACATCAGGCACCCTTTTACTGGTGAGCTGATCCGCCTTGAGAAACCCTTATTCCGCTTGGCAATGATCAAAAGCCGTGGGGATGGCCACCTTGCCCGTCCGGTGGTTGAGCTAGATCTGACGATCGCGGGCAAAACAGTCCGTACCGAGGTCAACTTAACTGACCGTGACAGGTTCTCGTACCCAATCCTGATAGGTAAAACGTTCCTGCGAAATACCGCATGGGTCGATGCTGGGTTTGATTACCTGCAGTCGCAGCCTGATGCGCACATTATTGGTCGCAAAGAAAAAGCCTCTATTGAGAACTTACCGCTTGAAGTCAGCACGTCTTTCGATAGCCGTTACAGCATTCTCCATGCCCTTGATATCAAGGTCGATGAAGAAAACAAAAAAGTAACTTTTACATTGGAAGGCCAGGACAAAACCCGCAAGACCATGACTGCGCCACTAAGCCGCATGTTGCGTTTTAGCAATGCGCAAAGGCCAATGGTTTATTTACCGGTAAAACTGGGTGATACCGAACAACACATCCAGGTATACCTTAAAGACCGCTCAAAGAATCACAGCCAATTGCGCCTTGGAACAGAAGCCCTCAACCAATACTTTGTCGTCAACCTAGGGGCAAGCTACTTGGGCAAATCGGACTTGGCCCCTATCTCAACCATGGCAAAAGATGATTCTATTTTGATGATCAGCGGTGAAGAGACGGTCAAAATCGATGGTGTTAGCATTATTGCCGGGCCTTCTGGCATCATCAAAACGCCCCTTCTCAAAGTTTCACAAATTGATGAACAGAGAACGGAATATGGCCGAATGATCAATTACACCATCAAAGATGCCAATGGTAAAAACCATCGTTTGGATAAACCGCTGAAAAGAAAGATCCGTGTCGGTGATCAGGTACGCCCTATCGTAGGTACGGAAATCTCACTGCCATCTTCACTCCTGCTTCGTGATATTGCCCTCGAAACCCGAGAGTCAAGCGACAGTCCCTTTAGCCAACTGGAAATCAGCCCAGACCTGATCCCTGGTGACTTGCTCGTTAATACCCGTACAACTCAGCTACTTGATAAGCACGCCCCCAAACAGGCCGGCTATATCGAGCAACTATCCATGGATAAGATGCATTTCCCAGTCAAGCTAGATACCGGCGCCGATGTCAGCTCAATGCATGCCACCGACATCAAGACATTTGAAGACAACGGCAAGAAGATGGTCACCTTCACTTATGGTAACCATCAGGGAGACGAAAAAACCTATACCCGAGAAATCGTAAAAACCATGCGTATCAAGGCCCGCGCTGGAGAAAAACCAAGCACGCGCTATGTGGTGAAGATGAAGGTGAAGTTGGATGGTATGGAAAAGGATATCAACGTTAACCTACGTGACCGAAGCCGGTTCGAGTACAGCATGATTCTGGGTAAAAACTTCCTTAAGCATAATATCGTGGTCAGCAGTGACGACCAATTTATCCTGACCAAGAAGCAATAATTACTTCATGGCCTCGCATTATCAATGTGGGGCCTCATCGTTTTTAGCCTGATCAAACTCCAGCTTTTGGCTGTCCCCCTTTGACTTCATTTCCTTTATATGAAGAAAATTCAACCAAGTAGTAGCAAGAGTGGCTTCAAAATTACAACAAGCTGCGAATATGCATGTTTGATGAAAATAAGGAAAGGACTATGCCGCAAAATTTCGATGATATTCCGTCAATTATTTCCCACATATCACTCGGTACCAATCAACTTGATGCAGCCCTTAATTTTTACGATCAAGTGTTAGCTACCATTGGTGCCACACGCCAAGAAAATGTGCCCGGTATTGCTGTCGCTTATGGCAAAAGGTTTCCTGAGTTCTGGGTACAGCTGCCATATAACCAGAAGCCTGCAGAAGCAGCGAATGGTGTTCACTTCGCCTTCATTGCTCCTTCTGAAGACGCAGTGCATGCATTTTACGATACCGCAATAAAACTTGGGGCAACATGTGATGGTAAGCCAGGTCCTAGACCGGAGTATGGAGCACCCTATTATGGGTGTTTTGTCCGCGATTTAGATGGACACAAAATCGAGGCTGCTTTTTGGGACGAGGAAAAAGCACAGTAAAGGATTTAATCTCACTGCACGGATACGAGCAAAGGAGCTTTTAAGCTCCTTTGCGCTTTTCTCAGTATGATAAATTATGACTAGACGGAGACTGCTACTCTATCTGGCCTCGCACTTCACCACTTGGAACATCCGGTGTATGGACATTAAGGTAATGACCGGCTGACAGTAATCTCTCTGCGGTTTCATCGTCAATCTCTACCTCTCCAGGACTTCGCCAAGTTGAAGCCCCATCTTGCTCCAACTCTACAATCACCCCACCATTAGTACCGGTTTCACCTTCGTGAGCATGTGCCGCCACGGCATCATCTAAGTCAGTTGTGTAGATCAGCACTGAAAGCAAGTTAGTTTGTGAATCAAACCAGACGTAACCATCACCGGAGCCATCTGTTTCGACCGGAGGCACTTCTTGTTCACCCTCCAACTCAAAGGCAAACAGCGTTACTGTGGCAGGAAGTATCTGACCTCTTAATTCCCCGCTAGGTACATCAGGCGTGTGAACATTCACATAGTGACCGCCCTCGAGCAATTGATCGATCACATCGTCTTCAAGCGTCGCGCCATCTGGTGTCTGCCACACATTCGGATCATCAGTATTCTGTTCTAGGAAGACCACCACACCGCCATTCTCACCGACTACCCCTTCGTGAATGTGAGCGGCAACGGCATCTTCTACACCTGTCGTTACTACTTTCAAGTTCACTGCGTTAGTTTCGGTATTTACCGTTGCATAACCATTACCCGTCGCATCGGACTCTATAGCTGGGACTTCTTGGCGACCACTCAGTACAAAAGCCAATAATTCAGTGTCACCACCAACAATCTGGCCTCTTACTTCACCTGATGGGGTTTGCTGAGTATGAACATTGATATACCACTCATCATTTTGCAGCATATCGGCTTGCTCTGCGGTGATCTCCACTTCCTCTACTGACATAGTACCATCACCATTATCGACAAACTCGAATGCGACAGGGCCATTCTCCCCAATCCCGCCTTGGTGGATATGAGCAGCAACCACATTCTCGACAACACTGACGTCAATGTTTGCCGATAACAAAAAACGTTCTTCATCGTCAGTCCCATCATCGCCGTCATCATTTTTATAAGGACTATCTTCGTCCCCGCTTTTATTAAGCTGATCACCTGCCGATACTTCATTAATTGTCACATTGACAAATTCATCTTCGTGACTCTTTTCAATCAATAATGTCACTGTTCCAGAAGCAACCGCTTCGGTCTTCACTGGTGGCACTTCCTGAGCGCCAGACAGCGTGACTTCAAATGTCATTTCTTCATCATGGCAACCGACCAATGAGGTAACAACCAGCAGCAATAACCAAATCAAGTGTCTACTCATACCCCCTCCCACACCAACAACTGGTTCGTGTCGCAAAGTGTAGTTGTCGGGCCATGCCTCAAAAACCATACATTGGCTCAAAAATGAGACAACTTACTCAAGGGTAAGAAAAGTCCTAGTTTGGTGGTACTTATTCGCCTGATACAGGCTATTGAAATAGTTCAAGCAGACAGGAGGTTGCATATAGAGGAATGCTTCCGAAAGTAAATCATTGTCAAAGTAGAGGACTTTTTGCCTCAAATAATTACAATTAATACGTTAATAAATACTTTCTTAGGGAACGAGTATGAACACTCAGAAGCTTGTTTGGTCTGTTGCAGGGATGTTGATTACCTTTCCAACACTTGCTGTTGGGGTCTCTGAATGGCTCTACTGCCCAATCCTTGAACTTATGTACTAAATACGTAAATCAGGCAGCAGAACACGGTCAAAGCTACCAGCATTAAACCAATGCTGATTTCTTCTCTTCAATCTTCAGGGTACGGATCGGCTTTGCTGGAGAACCCACACACACCGTATTGGCTGGCAAGTCCTTCGTCACAACACTGCCGGCCCCCACTACCACGTTATCGCCGATGGTTACTCCAGGGCAAACTGTCACATTGGCACCAAACCACACATCGTTGCCAATAGTAATTTCCTTGGCAAACTCTTCACCCGAAGCGCGCTCGACTGGGTCTAGCGGATGGCCTGCAGTTGCTATCACAACTCCTGGAGCCAATAAGCAGTTGTCACCGATGTTTATTGGCGCACAATCAAGAATCGTGCACCCGTGGTTGGCATAAAAACCCTTACCCACTTTCAGGTTGTAGCCATAATCACAGTTAAACGGAGACTCAATCCATGCATCGGTCTCTTTGCAAAGCAACTCATTAATTAATACCTGACGGGCATCTTTATCAGTAGGGCACGTTTGGTTGAGTGCAAAGCAAAGTTTCTTTGCTTTTTGGCGGTCAGCAACAAGCTCTTCATCCCAAGCTTGATACATTTCACCAGTAATCATCTTCTGTTTTTCAGTTAAAGCCATGTTGGATCTGCACCTTATCAACCCGGCAACGCCGGTAAAAAAGAAGCCATTATTATTCCTTAGCGCCATCACTATTGCTGCTTTTACGCTGGTTTACGTTGCCAAAAACTCGTGTAGATCACACTCTGAACAGGGCGTTGGGAAAGTTCCCAATAAATATAAAGCCTTGGGTTATAGCTCACTAGGATTCCATTCACAATCCATCTCACTCATTGGCCCCACCAACAGAATCACGATGTAGCCTCCAGAATGATCATCACAGTTAGTCCAACGAAAAACGCCTACCAAAGGTAGGCGTTCATTAAAAATAGAGTGGAGCTTGGCTTAGCCTTTAACCGCAATCACTTCAATTTCAACCTTGGCATCAAGCGGCAGGCGAGCAACTTCAACACAGCTTCGCGCCGGACAGTTATCACCAAAGAATGCCGCGTAAACTTCATTCACTGTCGCAAAGTCATTCAAATCTTTAACGAACACTGTCGCCTTGACGATATCCGCTTTTGTCATGCCGGCTTCGTTCACAATCGCTTCCACATTAGCTAGTGACTGCTTTGCCTGCTCTGCCACATCTTCCGGCATAGTGTTGGTTTCTGGGTTCAACGGAAGCTGGCCTGATGTGATTAGCATATTGCCGAAATGCTTACCTTGAACATATGGGCCAACGGCTGCAGGGGCATTTACAGTATTGATTGTTTGAGTCATTGTTGATTTCCTTGTTTGCAGTGTCGAGCTTATGAGTAATTTCTTTACCATCACTGTTAAGCCCTTAAATCTTGAATAGAAATATACACAGCAACGAGGAGAAATTATTTTCAATCTATTCTACTAAAACCATTCAAGAGAGAATTTTTTTCTTTAATGAAGGAATATTATGCAATTCAAACAATCGCAGCGCCATACCTATAACCACTAGCCCTGCTTTACCCACTAGTCGGCACTAAACTGGGCTCGAAACCAGTTTCGCAAAGCTAACACGCTCTCTTCCTTCAACTTTTCCGGCAAACAAGCAAAATAAAACTCATGGTATGGATTCAAGACCGGTTCTCCAACCTGTACCAGCATATTGTGCTTGATATCATCTCGGACAAACTGCTTATGGGTAATAAGTACCCCTAACCGTCTTATTGTTGCCTGCACGGCTTGCACCGATGCAGTAAAGCTTAAGTTTTTCTGTTGGCTCGGCACCGCTAACTGATGATGGTCGCACCATACTTGCCAGTCATTTTGGCGCCGAGGGTTAGTTGCAAAAATCGACGGATATTTAGCCAAAAGCTGTTGCGGTGTTGCCTGTAGGTTTCCTTCCAGCAAATGCGGGCTGCACACCATGATAAGCTCATCGTCACCGAGCTTTTCACAATAGTAATCCTGCCACTCATCGGTTTTACCATGTAACAACGCCACATCAACCCCTTCTTTTTCCAAATCAAAGGCGTGGACGATATTAGAAATACGGATATCGATATGGGGAGCGTATTCGTTGAAGTCAGGAACACGGGGGATCCACCAGTGCAATGCTAGAGAATTGACCATATTCAGTGTAATGCGATTGCTAGGCTTCTTACGGGCAACAGCCTCACTGGCCTCAACAATTTGTGCTAAGGCTGGAGCAACCTTACGGTAGTACTTACGGCCAACGGGATTCAGCTCAACCCGACGTCCGACTCTTCGGAACAAACTGACATCAAGCTGAGATTCCAACGCCTTAATCGCTTGGCTGACAGCCGAATGGCTTACGCTTAGTACCTCGGCAGCATCAGTCATGCTGCCAGTTTCTGCGACGGCAACAAAAGCATAAATTGACTTAAGGGGGACCAGCTTTCTCATATGTAAGTTTTTCTAACAGTTTTAGTCAGTATTACTCGCTTTTTTCCTCGAGACAAGCAGCCTAGAATCAAACCATACAAAACTCTACTGCCTTCTTCATCATCAAAGACATTCAGAGTAATTCAAAGCAAACACAGTAAATATCACTGTAAATACATGCCTTCACCCAATAGGAGTTTACATTCATGCCGACAGACCTCAGGCCCGTACTTTTTATGCTTATCTCCACTTTCAGCCTGTCGTTTAATGGCCTTATGGGAAAATTACTGACGGAGAGTTTCAGTACCGAAGTGCTCGGTTTTCTGAGGTTCTTTCTCCCTGCTAGCATTATGTTGTTAATGCTAAAAAGTTCTGGCTGGGTGATACCGAATAAACACAACAGCCGGCCTATTATCATCCGCGCCTTATGCGTTGTTGGTAGCCAGTTATGTTTTCTTGCCGCATTAAACGAACTAACCTTGGTCGAAAGCGTGGTGCTTTTCAGTACTGGGCCACTGTTTATTCCAGTGTTAGAAAAATTGATGTACCGCACACCGATTCAAGGCATCACTCTTGCCTGCCTCGCTATGACTTTCATCGGGGTCGTTCTTCAGGCCGGCAATCCAGCAGGTATGGAGCTAAAACCGGAACTACTCATTGGTTTAGCTGCAGGCGGATTCAATGCTCTGTCACAAGTTACCCTATTCAAAGGCGCTAAATCTGATCTGCCACCAGCCGCTTTGAACGGTTGGTGTTTTATGCTGGCTGCTATCATCCTATTACCTGTTGCAACGATGCGGGTTGTCACCAATGACAGCTTGCTAATTGCCTCAAATCCTTTTGATACCAACATGCTTTTGGTACTGCTCATCACACTGGCTATCAGCATAGTCAGCACCCAAATGTTCCGTGCAAAAGCCTATAAGTTGGCCTCGACAGGCTCTCAGCTGGCCCCTTTAATTTTCACCAATCTGTTGTTTGCCCTTATTTGGCAAGTCAGCTTTTTTAATGAAACCCTCGAGACCAACAAAGTTATAGGGATCAGCCTCATCGTGCTCGCGACTATCATCAACACCTTCGGGCCAAAATGGATACAACACCAACGAGCAGCTGCGCATTAATCCCTCTTCCCCCAAAAAAAGAAAATCCCCAACTGGGGATTTTCTTTTTAGGGTTCTACCCAAAGGCTTCATTTCAGTGGCAATTACTCGCCATAGATATCAAAACTGAAGTATTTAGCTGCAATCTTGTCGTAGGTACCATTGGCTCTAATCGTTGCGATTGCCTGATTAAACTTCTCAGCTAATTCCTTGTCATTCTTACGCATCGCTAATGCGGTCCCTTCACCAATGTAGGCCGGATCAGTCACTGCCTCGCCGACAAACTCAAAACCTTTGCCCTGCTCTTTTTCCAAGAATGCCAATGCCAGTTGGTCCGAGTTACCAAATACCGCATCTAGGCGACCGCTCTGGAGATCAAGGTAGACTTCATCTTGCCCGTTGTAACGACGGATATTGGCTACATCACCAAATTTATCAGTGACATAACGGTCATGGATAGTCCCCAGCTGAACGCCAATTCTCTTGCCTTGCAAACCTTGTTCGCTAATCGTGATACCTGCAGCGGAACCTGCTACGAAACGGGCTGGAGTCTGGTAATACTTATCACTAAACAGTACACGTTGTTTACGTTCATCGGTGATACGCATGGAAGCCATGATCACATCTGACTTACGAGCCAGTAGAGACGGGATCAATCCATCCCAGCTCTGCGATACCCACTCGCAATTAAGCTTAGCTTCTGCACATAGCGCATCGGCAATCTCAATATCAAACCCTGCCGGCGTACCAGACGCATCCTTGTAGTTAAACGGTGGGTAGGTGAAATCCGAAGCCAGGCGAACCGACTTTTGTGCCGCAAGTGCCGAACCCGATACTAGTCCCGAGAAAAGAGAAGTCAGTACAAGAGCCAATGTCATCGTTTTTTTCATCATAAGTTCCTTTTATATTTACTCTGCTTCCGTCTCTTTTAGGGCAAGAAGCGTTTCACGCATACTTTCTTTAGAGCCAATGGTAATCCTCACACAGTTGGACAAAGCTGGCTCATGAACCTGATTCCGGGTAATAATCCCCTTGCTGCACAGGTACTCATACAT
This sequence comes from Photobacterium sp. BZF1, assembly GCF_014349205.1. NCBI lineage: Bacteria > Pseudomonadati > Pseudomonadota > Gammaproteobacteria > Vibrionales > Vibrionaceae > Photobacterium > Photobacterium sp. BZF1. The sequence continues at coordinate 20,204 of NZ_JACSOF010000049.1, read as the reverse complement.
ACAGGTTGCGGTATTGAACTTCACCAATACGAAATTTGTTGATGAGCAGAATACTTGCTCTACAATCGCCAGCTGTTTGAGTTCACCGGCAAACCATTCCCTTACGGTAATGAGATCATCCGTTTGCGCATTCATTTGACTGATACCTTTCTCAGTCAATGCAGCCAAAGCAACTTCAGCGCTAGGGTCGGCAATCGGATACGGGGCAATCAACCGTGTCACCAAGTCCATCACACTCTCATCAGCCAATAAAAACCCACATCTCACAGAAGCAAGGCCAAATGCTTTAGATAGGGTTCTTATTACAACCAAGTTAGGGTAATGCTTGATAAGCCCGACCACCGTCGTCTGCGGAGCAAACTCAATGTAGGCCTCGTCAACCACAACTAACGCCTTGTCTTTCGCTGACTCCAGCAAAGAAATAATATCGGCTTGGGCAATAATATTACCCGTTGGGTTATTGGGTGAGCACAAGAACAAGATATTCACGGCATCAAGCTGGCCATTGATCGCCGCCATATCCAGCTGGAAGTTAGCTAAAAGTGGAACCTTTATAGTTTCAGCAGCAATTGAGTCGGCACAGAACTCATACATTGCATAAGTCGGCGGACATACCATAATTTTATCGACACCCGGCTGGCAGAATGTCCTTACCAACAAGTCGATAGCCTCATCCGCTCCACGAACTGCAACCGTATTACAACCAATGGTTTCGGTATGGGTCTGGCAATAATCCAGATAAGCATTGGCTAGCTGATCAGGCAAAAAATCAGGATAGCGCTGGTAGTCACCTTGTTGCCCTTCATACCGACAACTTGATTCCAACTCATTGGCATTCAACCACAAATGGCCATTACCCCCAATCCTCCTTGCAGATTGGTAGGGTATGAGTTTTTTTATCGCATCAGGCGCGATCTTTTCGGCCAATGACTTCATCTAATGACTCCATTCATGAAAATGCTTCAATAGATCCGGCCAAAGAAGCATAAATAATCACAATTTAAGAATTTAAAATCATTATATGCAGTTTCTTCTTGATAAAGGAATCGATAAATCGGCATACTAGCCATGAGAAAACCTCATAGCTTAAGGATGCAGTGAATGAAGGATCTACCGACAACCAAGGAGCTGGCTGCTTTTCTGGTAACGTCGAAAACGCTCAGCTTTACTAGCGCGGCTGATGAACTCAATGTCACCCAAGGGGCCATCAGTAGGCAGATCATTGCGTTAGAGAATAGGTTGAAAACGCCCTTGTTTCATCGTCAAGCCAGAGGATTGGCTCTTACCGATAAAGGTAAGGAGTTTCTCCCATTAATTGAAAAAGCGGTAAATCAAATTCAACACGCCGTTGCTAAGGTCAGTGCCGATGAAAATCTGGTAAAGCTTAAAGCTCCTAGCTGCATTACAACCTGGCTATTACCCAAATTAATGGCTTTCCAGCAAGCCCATCCCGATATTGATGTCGAGCTCACCTCTGCCATTAATCACAGCGTTAACTTTTCCACTGAGCCTTTCAATGCTGCGATTTGCTACGGGCACGAACCACAGTCGGCAGAACTGGCGGCGAACTTATTGTTCGAGGAAATCCTCGCACCCATGTGTTCTCCAGAATTGGTTTCACCTAAATTATGCTCACCTAGCCTGATTGCTGGTGATGAAAATGAAATGACTGCTGATGCTATGAGCCAATACACTTGGCTCCATGCAACCCCAGACAGAAGTGATTGGAATTTATGGCTGAGCAAAACGGGGAATACCCATTCAGCGCTTGCTAATCAAAACCAGCACTTTGCCACCCTTGACTTGGCAGTAAGCGCATCACTGCAAGGATTCGGTATTGCAATCGGTGATGTCACCCTCGCCAAACCCGATCTAGACAGCCACCGATTAGTCATGCCCAATACTCAAACAGTGGCTTCAGGCAAAGGCTATTACCTGATGTATCCGGTTAGCCAACAATCAAAGGCAATGAAGCGGCTGATAAAATGGCTGACTGACCATTAGTTTTATAGATTGCTCGACAAAAAAGCCCCTGAATACTCAGGGGCTTTGGGTTAAAGCATTAATTGCAAAATGTCATCGCCATGGGCGATTAGCTGGTTTAGCTCAAATCAAACCGGTCTGCATTCATTACCTTGGTCCAGGCTGCAACGAAGTCATTAACGAACTTCTCTTTGTTGTCATCTTGGGCATAAAGCTCTGAATAAGCTCTCAAGATAGAGTTTGAACCGAACACCAAATCAACCCGGGTCGCTGTCCATGACACTTCCCCTGACTGACGGTTGCGGATCTCATAGTGGTTGCTGCCAGCAGGTTCCCATGTGTAATTCATGTCCGTCAGATTAACAAAGAAATCATTGGTCAATTGACCGACTCTGTCAGTGAAGACCCCGTGCTGGGTTCCGCCATGGTTGGTACCCAGAACACGCATACCACCAACCAGCACTGTCATTTCAGCGGCGGTTAAGCCCATCAATTGGGTACGGTCCAGCAACATCTCTTCGGGAGTGACTAGGTATTCCTGCTTCAACCAGTTCCGGAAACCGTCATGCAATGGCTCCAACACCTCAAACGATTCCTTATCTGTCATATCTTCCGTTGCATCGCCACGCCCCGGAGAGAATGGCACATCGACTGTATAGCCTGCAGCTTTAGCGGCTTGTTCTACACCCACATTACCTGCCAGTACAATCACATCAGCGACACTGGCTCCGCTGTCCTGTGCGATACCACCCAACACGCCAAGCACCTTGGCCAAACGTTCCGGCTCATTACCTTGCCAGTCCTTCTGTGGCGCTAAGCGGATTCGCGAACCATTTGCCCCACCCCGGTTATCTGAACCGCGGAATGTACGGGCACTATCCCATGCCGTAGACACCATATCGCTAACTGACAGGCCACTCGATGCGATCTTCGCTTTCACTGCGCCCACATCATAGCCAGTACTGCCGGATGGAACTGGGTCTTGCCAAATAAGATCTTCTGAAGGGACATCCGGCCCGATATAACGTGCCCTCGGGCCCATATCACGGTGGGTTAGTTTGAACCATGCACGGGCAAATACTTCAGAGAAGTAAGCCGGATCGTTATAGAACCGTTCTGATATCTTGCGATATTCAGGGTCAACCTTCATCGCCATATCAGCGTCTGTCATGATTGGGTTGTGACGGACTGATGGATTCTCAGTATCAACGGTCTTGTCTTCTTCTTTGATGTCGACAGGTTCCCATTGCCACGCACCGGCAGGGCTTTTTGCCAACTCCCACTCATGATTGAGCAGCAGTTCGAAATAACCGTTGTCCCATTGTATAGGGTTAGTGGTCCAGGCACCTTCAAGGCCACTGGTCACGGAATCAGCACCAACACCGCGTTTATCTTTGTTTAGCCAGCCCAGCGCTTGATCTTGAAGTTCACCGGCTTCAGGCTCTGGACCAAGCAACGAGGCATCACCATTACCGTGAGCTTTACCCACAGTGTGACCACCCGCAGTCAACGCTACCGTTTCTTCATCATTCATTGCCATACGGGCAAAAGTAACCCGAACATCATGCGCCGTTTTTTGTGGGTCAGGATTGCCATCAACCCCCTCAGGGTTAACATAAATTAACCCCATCATTACGGCAGCAAGCGGGTTTTCTAGATCTCGTTCACCAGACCAGCGGCTGTTGGGGTTATTTGTGGGCGCTAGCCATTCTTTTTCCGAACCCCAGTAAATGTCTTTCTCGGGATGCCAGATATCTTCCCGCCCGAAACCAAAGCCAAAGGTTTTGAGGCCCATAGACTCGTAGGCAATCGTACCGGCATAAGCTATTAAGTCGGCCCAGCTCAAGCGGTTGCCATATTTCTGTTTTACTGGCCACAAGATTCTTCTTGCTTTATCCAGATTGGTGTTATCAGGCCAAGAATTAAGAGGAGCGAACCTGAGGTTACCGGTACCGGCACCGCCCCGGCCATCGGCAATACGATACGTACCTGCGGCGTGCCATGTCATACGTATCATCAAGCCACCGTAATGGCCCCAGTCAGCCGGCCACCATTCTTTGCTGTCTGTCATTAGGTCGGTAAGATCTTTTTTGAGGGCGGCAAAGTCTAGCTTTTTGACTTCTTCTTGGTAATTGAAATCCCCCATCGGATTTGTTTTGGTATCGTGCTGATGAAGGATATCCAGGTTGAGTGACTTGGGCCACCAGTCAATTTCCGTACGATTACTAGTGGTCATCGAACCATGCATGAAAGGACATTTACCCGCGGCACTAGGTTTATCCTGCGGCATAATAATTCTCCTGTTCCAGTGAATTCCACGTACTATTTGATACGACAATTGCTTTGCTGTTTGCACAGCGTGATATCTACATGTGTTGCCGAATAACTCAATATTTCTAATTTTATTTGTGAATCGTTCTTAGCATCCAGGCCGTCTTCTCATGGATCCGCATACGATCCGACACTAGCGCGGCACTTGATTCATCATCTGCGGCCTGCGCCAATTTGAGTACATCCCGGGAGGTTTTGACAACTTGTTCGTGCCCTTTAGTCAAGATATCGACCATTTCTGAAGAACTAGGGACGCCATCAACCTCTTTGATAGAACTGAGGCGGGCAAATTCCTGAAAGGTGCCTGGGGCTGGTACATCTAGGGTCCGGATGCGCTCTGCGATCTCATCGACCGCGGTAGCTAATTCGGTGTAATGTTCCTCGAACATAAGATGCAGGTCCCTGAAATGCGGACCTTGCACATTCCAGTGAAAATTATGTGTTTGCAAATATAGTGTATAGGAATCAGCAAGTAGCTTTTTTAAGCCTTCGGCTGTTTTGATTCTGCCTTCGCTGTCGATACCAATGTCAATTCGGGACACAGTAGCTCCTTAGGTAGCGTATCTAAATAACGACTAATTGAACCGATAATGAGAAGATTGGCTAAAGTATTGGTGACAATTGGATGTTTGTAAAAGTGATAAGAATAATCATCATGTTCTCTTTTTTGGATTGTACTGGTGGGCTAACCCATTAAGGAATCCCCAGCCCTACCATCCTAAAGCGCGTATTTCATCCTCGATTTTTGCCGTCAATTCCTGCGCCTTGTGCTCCAGATAACGTGAGTCACAACTCATGTTTTGCATATCTTCAACAAAATGGGCGGGACGAACCAACCGCATAGCGTGCTGGTTTTTGCACACAAAATCGATGCAGGGAAGCCCTTTGGCGTTCTTGTATTCGATAACGTAGGTCGCTGGGGTTTGCTGATCAAGATATTGGTTCAATTCGACAGTTAAGTCGAAAAGATGATCGCTTAGCCAATCATGGTAATGGTTGGCAAAGTATGTTTTTACCAACTGGTCATTATAGAAATTTTCTTTGCGGTATGACTGATTCCCAGCAGCATTGTGGGGGAGCAATTGACTATCTCTTTGCAACTGAAAAGGAAAACGCCTATTTAACCATGTTTCGACAGCAACCTGTGCCCAATTGAGAATGTAATGAAGGGCACTGTAGAGGTTACCGTAGACTAATCGCCCATTGTAAAAAAGTCTTATCCATTCACCTCTTAACTCATTGATATATCCATCTGGAATAATTGGCTTAGAGCCGGGAGTGTGCTGTTGAATGGTGGTTGAACATGTATCTCGACCCAGTTGGAAAATTTGAGACTGTTGATCACTCCAATAGGCGATATCGAAAGACAGCAAATCAGGCCAACGAACCAGGGTATTGGCCTTACGTCTCGGTTCTTGTAACGTTATTAGGTCTTTACCTTCCCCACGCTCTAACTGCAGCCCAGCATGCGACGAATACAACGCATAGGGATCCTCTAGGTACATTTGACGCTGTCTTCCCTCTTCAGCATTATCACCCCAACGATGGGCGTGATGGCCTTTATCCCATGAAGATGAATCAGACATAACTTCTCCCAGGGTGCTTGAAGACACTACAAGTATAAACGTCATGCTACTAAAGAGGGATCAGACAAGGATAGTTGAGGACAACGGTTAGAATGTAAAACGACATCACGACCAATCAAGAACAAAAAGGATCTACCCCAAGGTAGATCCTAATCTCTTTTCAAGCCTGTGAGCCTAAAGGCTATTTTAAGGTTTGTGTTCAGCGTTGGCTAAGCAGTTTCCTGAGCCACCACCTGCTCTTCTTGTTCACTTTCTTTGGCATAGCGATTCGCTAAAATCGCGCAGTAGAAGATTTGGATTTGGTGATAGAACATGATTGGGAGCAACATCATACCCAGCATTGGGTTGGCACCGAAAATAACCTTCGCCATCGGGACACCGGCTGCCAGGGTTTTCTTGGTACCGCAGAAAACAGCAGCAATTTCATCTTCGCGGTTAAAGCCAGCCTTGCGGGCAATCCACTGCATACTGTGCACAACAACCAACAGAATAGCCGTTGTCACCAGTAGGGTCACTGCCAACGTACTGATAGCAAAATCACTCCAGATGCCATCTTTTACCGAGTCGCTAAAGGCATTGAACACGATAAGCAGTATCACCCACTTATCTATTTTGTTAATGATGGACTTACGCTTCTCCAACACCTTGAACAACACAGGCCGTAACAACTGACCGAGGATCATCGGCAGTAGCAGCATTGAGGAAATAGAAACAACCGTATCGATAATATCCATCTCGACACCGTCCATCCCCATGAACCACTGAATCAAAAGAGGTGTGATCAACACACCCAGCACGCTCGACAAAGACGCATTGAAAATCGCCCCCGGCACATTGCCTTTAGCCGCGCTGGTCATTGCCACCGAAGATGAAATCGTACTCGGCAAGACAAACAGGTAACAGAAACCATAAGCCAGCGCCGCAGGCATCATGGCATGGAAGACATTACCAAACAGCAACCAGAGCACAGGGTAGGCAATAAACGTCGCGCTCTGGACAAAAATATGCAGCTTCCAGTTAGTGATGCCGGCTTTGATGGCTTGCGGCGACAAACCAATGCCGTGGAGGAAGAAAATAATGGCAATACCAATAGCAGTCACTTGATCCAAGTGCAGCAAACCACCTGACTGACCGACAGAGGGCATGAGTGCAGCCAACGCAACAGCTGACATCATCCCCGTAAGGAACCATTCTTTCTTGAAGTAACTTATGACTTTTTTGAACACTATTTTCACCTTCATATACCCGTCTTCTGCCTCATCAAGTAAAAGTGAGGGCAGGCTGTCACCATCCATTGGCAATCTAGGGCTATTAGGATACGCTGGTCTTGATTTCCTGCTATCGCAAGGAAGATAACTTTTATCGATAACAGGACAAACTAGCCCGTTTTTTTCCGCAGAAAAACGGTAACCGATGACGATTCCCCTATCCAAAGGACTGAAGGCTTCCCGGCATGAACAAACAGGCAAACAAAGCCCCCAACAGGCAACTTCGCCACGTACCCACGCTAACCGAGCTCCCTCGCCCCGTTTATGCCCGTGTCGAAAACTGGCAAAAGTCCGGCAGTCAGACCCATTGGCATACCCATAACTGGGGGCAGTGGTCCTATGCCGTAGAAGGTATGCTAATCGTCCATACCCGCGAAGGGCACTATGTCGCCCCACCGCAGTTTGCGATTTGGATTCCAGCAGGCGTTGAGCATAAGGTAATTTCCAATGGCGCGGCTCAAATGCGCAGTCTTTATATCGAAACCAGATTATTGCCAGATACACCTTGGACCAAGCCTCGAGTTTGCAGTATCACCCCCTTGGTCCGTGAGTTAACCCTGCAATTTTGCACCCTTGCTGCTAACTATGACAAAGACAGCGCTGATAGCCGTTTGGTACAAGTTCTCGTTGATCAAATTGCTTGCCTGCCAACGTCCTCAACCCAATTGACGATGCCCTCCGATAAACGCCTTACAACCATCGCTGAAATGCTCCTGCACCACCCCGACGAGCAAAGGGATATCGAGCAACTGGGCGAAATCGTTGGACTCTCTGGCCGCAGTGTCAGCCGCCTTTTCAAACAGCAAACCGGCTTAACCTTCCAGCAATGGCGCCAGCGGGCACGTTTGCTTGAGGCATTGAATCGATTGGAGAGCGGCAAACCGGTTACCAGTGTCTCTATAGAGTGTGGTTATGATTCGGTATCTGCATTTGTCTCCATCTTCAAGAAACAATTTGGCGTCACACCGGGAAAATACCTGCGCAAGGAGTGATAACGTACCGCCCAATCATTGTTGTTAAGCCAACTAGTGAAAACCGGCTAATGGTATTAGTCTTTAGTTACCTTACTGCAAAAGGCGTAACGAATGACAACCAGCATGGAAATCCATTGGCCGGAATACTACCATCCCAAGCATGCCCAGCTTCATGTGAGAAACGAAACACTGATCCCTGCACATGCCGATGCAATCTGGTCCAGTCTTACCCACGCTCCATGCTGGCCGCAGTGGGGACGCGCCCAGACCTCAGTGCAAATCCTCAATGGTGACGGGATTGAATTGCACAAAGGCACGATTTTTAGCTGGCGGGCGAGAACGCTTCATTTTGATTGCACCGTAGTTGAGTTTATCCCCAATCAACGGCTGGCTTGGAAAGGAAAATGTGGGGATGTCGATATGTACCACGCCTGGCTCATTGAACCTACCGATGAAGGCTGCATGATACTGACGGAATCCACCCAGCGCGGCGGTATGACTTGGCTAACCAAATTCTTCAACAGCAGGAATATTAACTCCTACCACAGAAGGTGGCTGGAGGAACTCAAAAAACAGCCGCAGTGCCAGAAATTGAAGAAAGATTAAACCCTTCATTTATTATCGATATAAGAAAGCCGGACGAAATAGTCCGGCTTTTCTGTTTAACGGCTGACAAGCTCGCAGAACTGCACCTTGTTTAATTTGCCGTTTTTATCTGTTTGTTCGGTTGTGAATCGGGTTTATCGCGGGACAAGGTTTCCGGTAAGAAAAACCAAAGTGCGGCACCGGCTAGGGCTACAAACATCACAACAGTGAAGATACCTTGCATACCCCAGGCTGTCGCCGACACACCAGCGACCAAAGGTAGGCCAACAGTGGAGATTAACCGGCCACCGTTAAAGGAAATACCGGCAGAGAGCGACCTGAATTTGTTCGGGAATAACTCTGTGTAATAAGCTCCCCAGGCGCCAGAGAAACCAAATGACATCCCCAGTACGAAAGATACCAAGTAGAATGTGTTGATATCTTCAATGCCCAGCTGCGAATAGACAAATATCAGGGCAGAAACGGCCACCATACCTATAATTGGTATCTTCCTGCCGTATCTATCTGACAGAAAACCCCAAAAGTTATAACCAATCAGCTGGCCAACACCTTGTATGCTGAAGATAGTACCAGCGGTCGCCGCCGACATGCCCAGAACAGTTGTCAGGTAAGTCGTCGCATTATTGGAAAAACCAGAATAAGCAACGAAGTTAGTGCCTGACAGTACAATGACGGCAATACCAATCCAGAGATATTTACCCTTATACATTTCTAAATAGCTAATCTTGGTATTTTCTTGGGCTGCTTCTTCACGGAGTTTTTTCATGTAGGAAGCATCGTCCGGTACCAAGAAATAGACCAACAGGGCACCAAATAGCGGAGGAATGATCGCTGACCACACCAGTAACTGCCAGTTTTCATCGCCCAACAAGCCATAAAGTTGACCGGCAAAAATCATTGCTACCGAGAATGTACTGGTACAGACTGCGGCCAGTTTGCCACGGTATTTTTGCGGGAATAACTCTGCAACCAATGGAATCGATGTACCAAATACCCCTCCAAGACAAAACCCAGTGATAAATCGTGCCACCCGCCAGAGCGAGTAGTTGTCAGGGCTTAACAGAGGGAGATATGTCATCAATGCATAGAGCACGGCTATTGCAATTAACGTTCTTTTTTTGCCAAACCGAGAGCAACACATTCCTGCCACGATAGTTCCCGGAATAGTACCGAGCGACATTACCGCAAATATCGAAGAGGCTTGCTGCAAGGTAAAGCCAAACTCATTGACTAACGTTGGCCTAACAAAGATATCGACCATGAAGTTATAGCAGTAAAAGAAATAGACCATTAGTATCGCTGCAAAGGCGGCCAACCTGCGGGGCATAGATAGCTCTTTGCCGAGTACAGCGTCTTCTTGCTGATTGCTCATTTAGCCTCCAGTGACATTGAGGTATGCATCGTCTTCTTCCATATGGATCTGACGAAGTACATCCAGGCCATCGAACGTTACCCACTCCTCAACGACTAGCCCTTGCTTGACCCTTAGCTGGTTGATACCGAATATTTCCACCGGCTTACCGCTAGGTGCCCCGAAGAAACCCGTTCCCTCGTGCACGCCTGACAAACGCCACCTTACCGATACGTCCCAGTCTTCAGTTCCGCCATTTTGGTTACATGTCACCCTTTCAATCAGCAACCTTGAGTTAGGTACCGATGCAAATAAGCTAACCAGGAAGCCTTGGATTTGGCTCTCTCCGAGCAGGTCTTTATTACAGATAGAATGAACGATCGCATTTTCGCAGTAAAAATCTTTTACCTTATTGAAGTAGCGGTAGTTCCAGATGTTTTCGTACATGGCTATCACAAAGTTGCCAATATCGAATTTGCCGTCAGGGCCATTGATAGATGTAACGGTGATCTCCGGAGTAAACTGCCCTTTCCTATTTTCAGACAGTCCGAATCGGGACTGGAGGGCCGGTGACTTCGCCTTGAACCCTTTGGCCATTTTTTTGGCAAGCTCAACAGGGTCAAATCCGAGTTGCTTGGCTATATATAAGTTATCCCGTACCAACCACTCTTCTACGATGCGGTTACGGAAAACTTTGCAATCTACCGTGGTTCTGAAAAAGGCTTTTTTACCGGTTGCCGGGCCAAAATTGCTATCACCTAGATTCGTTGCATTGGAAACAATTCGGTGGGATGAGTAATAGGTATCATCGTTATCTTTCGACCAGATAACATTTTCCCCGACCAACCTTCTATCGGGGAAGGCATGCAAGGTTTGGAGGGTATTTGACACCACATCATTCATGCCCTGTAAATTAAAGGAACCGCAGTGCATCGTGACATCGTCATGGTATGTATCATATATCCTGCCGATACCACGCTCTTCCCATATTTCATGGGTTAGCCTCAGTATGTAGTCAACAAAATCGCAGTAATGGCTATCAAACCCCTCAAGGTCTTGTTTGATTTCGGTGTTTTTATAGATCTCGTTATAAGAGTGGAAATGAACTGGGTTAACTTGGGAGCTGTCACCAATGAATACCTTTCCACTCGGGTGTGATTGCTCAATATTTTTACTGGGTTTGGTGGGGCTTTTTGCTGGGGTGTTTTTATTTGATACCTTCTTTTCTATTGTCGCTTGTTCCATTGCTAATCCTCATATGCATTTTCTAATTAAACACTTACGAACTACAATCCTTTGGATACGTAGTCATTATGTGTTTATTTTTTACCCAATGACGTGATTAAGCGCAAAGTTCTCTGAATTCATATCCCCCAACCATTGAGCCATTACTGAACGATCACTCAAATTAAATTTGAACAATTGTTCAAAAGCTCCTATATTGAAAAACAACTAAGCGGCAAGCAGCCGCAATTTCGTTAGAGAGACCACCATGACTGACAAAATCAAACTCGACATTATTTCAGACGTGGTTTGCCCCTGGTGCCTAGTCGGTTACAAGCACCTTGAGGCAGCCATCAATGAGCTGGGTCTTCAAGATCGCATCGACATAGAATGGCAACCGTTCGAACTGAATCCGGATATGCCGCCTGAAGGTGAAAATCTACGTGAGCACGTTGCAAGGAAATACGGCTCAACGGCGGAGGACAGCCAAAGAGCACGGGAAAGAATTGCCAAACTCGGCGCCGAGCACGGATTCATTTTCAACTACTTTGATGAAATGAAAATGGTCAACACCTTGGATGCCCATATCATGCTGGAGTTTGCCAAGGAATATGACAAACAAACGGAGCTGAAAATGCGTTTGTTCAACGCCTTTTTCAGTGAGAAAAAAGATATTTCAGACAGGCCGGTATTGCTTGAAGAGTTGGCGGCTGTTGGCTTGGACAAACAAGCGGCTCAATCAAGGCTGGAAGATGCAGCCCACCGTGATGCAATTCGTTCGGCGGAAGCAGACTGGCAACAGCTTGGGGTATCAGCAGTTCCAACTGTCGTGTTCAATCGCACCAGCGCCCTTACCGGTGCGCAAGAAGTCGATACCTACAAGCAGGTACTCACCGAGCTTGTCAATGAAATGAATGGCTGATTGGCCCTTATCAATCCAGCGAAGAATAGCGGTTATAGCTTATCCTGCCATTCTTCGCTGTTGGCACCAATAACACATTCATTATCCACCCGCATTGCAAGGCGCATCTTGCAGCGCTCTGTCACGTCCTTAAAGCCTGTTTCTGGCAAACTTCTGACCGAATCAACCAATGCCTGCCAGTGCGGCAGCTCTTGTTGGGCAAGCGTATAATAGACCCATTTGCCTTGCCTCTGCTGGGTAAGCAGCCCAGCCTTGAACAGCATTTTGAGATTACGTGATGCGTTATATTGGCTATCACCGGTCACATCCATCGCCTCGGCAACCGTGATCCTCTGGTCAACATGAACCAGAAGCCAGAACAAACGTAATCGGTGTGGTTCAGCCAATGCCTTCAGGGCATCGATATATTGTTCATCCATCTATTTTTGTTGCTGTTTCTTAAGACTGGCAACCATTATAGCGACTCCAATCAAGAAAACGATCCCAGAGTGAGTGGCATGGAATGCCAATGATGATGCCTCGGCCCCGGTAAACAACGCAATCCAAAAAAACGGGCAGAATATGCCAAGCAAAGCGATGTTTCTCCCCGCCCTCATTTGTTCTGAGATCTGTCCGCCATTAACCAAAACCGTCAAAGCTTTAAAAATATGGCTATAAGCGCACCATTTTGTGAGTCCTGCTATTACCGCTCGCATTATATTTTCCTGTTGGCATAGAAAACAACAAACCAAACATATGATCACTTGCGCATTTATGCAAGTGTTAAAATTATTCACGACTCGATAGCTTTACCTACCCAACAAAATGCCTAACTTTGATCGACTCTGGATCTGGAAGTATCAAGCAGCAACTCATAGAAATACCTTGCTGCAGGTCCGGTTTTCACACCTTTGGGTAGTGTTAGATGCAAAGGGACCTGATAGCGCTCAGCATTCTCAATGTTTAGCACTTTAATGCGTCCGTCCGCGCGGCTTTCCACTATGTGTTCTGGTAAACGACAGAAACCTCCCCCCCGCTCCACGGCGCGAAATGCATGGTCAAAATTATCTACCGTAATGCGTTGCCGCGACTTTAGCCAACCAATATCTTGCTTGGAGCTCTTGTCACTTTCCCCGCCCAAATCACGAATAACAATCTGGCTCGTTGAAGCCAATTCGCTAAAACATAAAGACTCTTTTTGTGCCAAATGATGATGTGCAGCAACTACTGGAACCATAGTCGTCACCCCAAAAGCTTCTGCCGGATAGTTGGTAATTGGGATGTTGATAATGGCAAAATCTGCTTGTTCGCCAGTGACCATCTCCTTCGTTTTCGACAACGAGGTTTCAACGACCTGGACCGATGTCGTACTGTTATGTGCCAAGAACTCAGACATAGGTTGGTATAGCCAAGCAGGATCACAAAGGTGATCGATAGCGATGGTAATTTCAGACTCGATCCCCTTTGATAGTTGCTCGCTCATTTCTTCCAGTTCCTGAGCCTGTTCCAACATGGCATTGGCCCTGCGCAACAACGACTTCCCGTCTTCGGTCAGTACTGCCCTTCGCTTTTGCACTTCTATCAATGGTACCCCAAGCTGTTGCTCTAGCTTTTTCACTGCATAAATCAATGTGGTATGGCTTTTGTTCATGCTTGTGGCCGCAGCTTGAATGCTGCCAGCACGCTCAATTTCCAACAGTGTCTGCCATTGATCAAGGGTGGTCTTTAATCTCATTGGTCTAAATATTCCACAGTAAACTGCAATATTATGAACTTTTCTGTTTATTTTATATAGACAAGAATAGGCCCATACCAAACAGACAAGCCAACTATTGTGGCTTCCTTTAATGAGTGTGGAGAAAACCATGGCGAAATTACTACAGGTTGATTTTGAGTTTAACGGTCCGTTCGGCGATGAAATGGCAACAGCCTTGGTAGGCCTTGCCGAGTCGATTAACAAAGAACCGGGGATGATCTGGAAAATCTGGACCGAAAGTGAAAAAGACCAATTAGGAGGTGGTATCTACCTTTTCGAAGACGAAGCAAGTGCACAGTCCTACCTTGAGATGCACACGGCACGTTTGCAGCATATGGGAATCGCAGAGGTTCGTGGGCAGATTTTTGATATCAACCAACCGCTCACCTCAATCAATAAAGGCCCGGTCAATCAGTGAGGCGACCATGAACAACAAAACCTTTTTAACCCTGCACGGTATTATCTACTTAGTCTTTGCCATTGCGCTGTTCTTTGCACCAAACCAAATGTGGCCGATGTATGGCGTCGAAATCAATGACCAATATGCCTATTTCCTTTCTCAGCATACGAGTATCTTCCTTGGTGGGATCGCCGCGGTAAGCCTCTTGTTAAGAGATATTGAGCAAGGAATAACGGCAAGAAAATTGTTCATCGCTTTACTGATAAACAATGTGCTTGGCGTCATTATCACAGTTTATGCCGGTATATCGGGGATATTTGTTGGTTTTGGTTGGAGTGACCCAGCCTTCTTTACCTTACTTTCAGTGCTGAGTTACCTACAAGTCACCAAGCAATAGAAGGTTTTGCCGTTCCCAAAAAATATTACCCAGCGAAAGTTTTTCGCTGGGTAACTTCTATTGCAATTAGTCGATTAGCCAATTCCAAGCCCGAGAAATTATGCCGTCCACTCCCTGTTTTGCAGTACGACCCTGTAACCGTCAATATCTTCGTAGGTTTTCCCGACCACATCCCAATAATCGTTATAGGCAGGAACAAGGATAAAACCGGCTTGCTCCATTTCCTCGCAACACTTGGCCCAAACGTCATGTTCAGGAAAATAGAAAACTAACAAATTATCCTGGGTTGGAGCACGGCCCACCACAGTCCCGTGGTGATGGGTAAATTCCAGGTGATAATTATGTGATTCATGGCCAATGATAGAACCGTCGAAGCCATTGTGGCCTTCGAAAGTACCGAGCAACTTGAACCCCAGCCCCTTTACATACATCTGGGTAATATCTTCAAGATTATCTGTCGGACGGGCAATTCTTAGTTTTGCCGATTTTGGAATCATTGATAGTCCCTTGTTCAATGATGGATACATTAACTGCTAACTTATCATTCAATCACTTATATGCAACCCCAGTAATGAACCTGTCTCTATGCCCCAAAGACTAAGGCTTGAGCTTTAGTACCTTGTCTATATCACCGGCAGTGTGGCGCTCTGGGACTTGTTCCCATTCTTCACCCCATGAACGGTTAACGATCTTGCCACGCTGAACGGCTTCGCGGGCGTCAATTTCTTTGGCCCAACGGACTAAGTGGGTGTATTGCTCGACCTGCAGAAACTCTGCAGCATCGTATAGTTTGCCCAGCACCAAATTGCCATACCAGGGCCAGATAGCCATATCGGCAATGGTGTATTCATCACCGGCAATGAAGGCATTTTTAGCCAGTTGTTTATCAAGGACATCCAACTGTCGCTTAGCTTCCATGGTGAAACGATCGATTGGGTATTCAAACTTGGCTGGGGCATAGGCATAAAAGTGCCCGAAACCACCACCTAAGTACGGCGCAGAACCTTGTAGCCAGAACAACCAATTCATTACCTGAGTTTTGGCAACAACATCTTGCGGAATAAAGTGGCCAAACTTCTCGGCAAGGTACAGTAAGATACCGCCAGATTCGAAGACGTTGAGTGGTTTTTCTAATGAATAGTCAACCAAAGCAGGGATTTTAGAATTGGGGTTCACTTCGACAAAGCCGGAAGAGAACTGATCACCCTCACCGATTCTAATCAAATGGGCATTATATTCAGCTTCTGAAACTCCTGCAGCCAACAGCTCCTCAAGCATGATTGTCACTTTCTGGCCGTTCGGTGTTCCCATTGAATACAACTGCAAAGGGTGGTCACCGACAGGTAAAGTTTGTTCATGCCTTGCCCCTGAGTCCGGACGGTTGATACTCGCCCACTCACCGCCGTTTTCACTATCGTAAGTCCAAACTTTTGGTGGGTTATATTCTGTCGCCATTTGCCGTTCCTCGCATTATCTGCCCGTTACTGCCTGTTCAACGCGTGCCTTAATATCGACTATGAACAGTCGTTCAAAATTCAACATTAGCTAATAATCCAGCTTAGCGCAAGATTTTTGAACATTTGTTCATAACCTCATAGACGTTCATTCTTACCGGCTAAATTGAATGCCACTCAATGGCTGCTTTCATCTTGTCTGACATTGCACGCGCCTCCTGCTCATCCTCTCCGAGGACAACCAAACTTGCATGATTAACAGGCACTTGCACCCCATTAACATTCCCTTGAACCCGCATGTCTTCACCGGAACTGCTCTGCGGTACAATATAAACACTCACTTTCTGGCCCTGCGCATCACCCAGCACCATCTGAAAAACTGTCTTTTTGCCAAACTGGCAATGATTGACGTAATAAACATGGCCAGGCAAATGATCCAACTGCGAACCGAATGGCTGCAATTTCATATTAACTTGCTGCAATGAAACCGCTTCGTCGATTCCTTGGATAAATTCATACTGAGAGCCTGCATGAGCCATGGCATCTTGGATAAGGCTACCCGATGTGAACAAATTTGATTGCTCCAGCATTGGATACATGCCATAACCTGTCAACGTCATCAACAAGGCTGCCGCAACGCTTAACCAAGGACGAGAGCGCTTGTTTGCAGAGTTTTCCCGTTCAGAGATTTGCAACAAGCGTTGCTCCAACCCTTGCGGCATGTCGACCGACAACGCCGTCTGTAATTGGATCTCTTCTTTTTCCTTTTTGTTGCGATAAGCCGAAATAGATGTGATTTTACGCCCCATACCCCGTCCTTAGGTCACTCATTTCCGTTCCGTTATCAAACAGTTGTTTCTTACCTCTCGAGAGCCTTGTCAGCACCGTATTAAGGTTCAGCGCCGTGATTTTTGAAATTTCATCGGCAGTGAACCCCATGACAATTTGCAGCAGCAAAGGCTCACGGTATATCTCAGGTAACGCAATGATTTTTGACCTCAACGTAGCATTAAGATCAGGTCTGTCATCGTGATAAAGATAATCACAGTCATCTATGTTCACATGCTCTACCGTTTGCCCCCTGAAACGGCGGGCATTTTCCCGACGAAGTATGGTAATTAGCCATGGCTTGGCTACCGCATCTTCTTTGAGGTTATCGAGAAAACGCCAAGCCCTCAGAAATGTTTCCTGAACCAGATCCTCTGCATCATGAGGATGACGGCAGAGCCAATAAGCATAGCGGTATAAGTCTTGACTATATTGTGCAACCAACTTCTCGTATCGTTTTTTTTTGCTGCGATGACCGAATTTGTCAACGGTCGATTTAATTATATTGGTGATCATCCTGAATTCATACTAGCCGTCAAAATATGAGAGTTAGGGCCTGAAAATTACAAATAATTCACCGAGCAAATCATTTTAGATGTATCAGAATATGAAATATCAATAGATACAATCAATTATTATCAAAACAAACGGCCTAGATATTCCTAGCTTATTTCCCACAAAATAATTAAGGTTTAGATGCGTTAATTTGCTGCTATTTTATCTATTGAAAAATTTTTTATTGGGAAGGAAATAATTTAATTGGTATGGGGGTCTTAATGGTCAGGACGTCCAAATCGATACTTTATGACTCTAGGAATTTAAATGAAAAAGCCCTTTTTTATCAGCGCTATCCTCGGTACTGCGATCACTTTTAGCCCGCTGGGCATGGCGTCTTTGCTTCAGCACCACATCTCTACTACCAACGATAAAAACGCGCCATCAAACATAGTGTTAAGCACAAAAGACACACTCTACGATGTTGGTATTTTGGAGCAGCATTTATCTTCATCCGGTGAGAAAGCGTCATCATTAAGTATTACAAGGGCGATAAACCAGCCTACAAATATTGAGGATCACACTCCACAAAACCTAATTAAGTTCCATATCGAAAATCTGTAAACATCCCCTATTTAAATATAGCAACCAAGGATGTAATAAACATGCCAGTGCAATTACAAAAAAACTTATCTATTAGCCTATTAACACTACGGCTAGGTATCTTTCTGGTCTTCTTTATGTGGGGTCTAGATAAAATTATCGCGACCGAGCATGCTGTCAATGTATTCTCTGGATTCTACGGCATTAACCTATCACCTTCAGTAATGATTGCTCTCGGCCTGCTACAAATGGTTTTCCTATTCGCATTTCTACTGGGTCTGTGGCGTAACAAAACCTATCTCGCCATTTTGGTACTGCACTTGGTCTCAACCCTTTCCTCGTTCGCCAAATACCTAGACCCAATGAACAACCTGTTGTTCTTTGCTGCCTGGCCAATGCTAGCAGCCTGCTTGGCACTTTACCTACTCAGGGACTACGACACCATCACCCTCGGCAACACCACCAAGACCCAAGCGGTAGCCAACTAACGGTTTAGTCCCTATCTAATCTCCAGAACACAAAAGGGAGCCAACTTAATATTAGTTGGCTCCCTTTTTACCTGACCTTGATAGATAATCTCCATTAATGTCACTATTTCATTCTATTACTCACCCGCCAATCCATTAACTTTAGTGCTTATTTATTAGTGCTTTATTTCCCATTGAAACATCTAGTTACAAACATCACTAGTGACGCAAACGATTGCGCGATGTATATTCCGTGCCGCACACATTAAGCGCTTAAGCTAATAACAAGGATCACCCCATGCTATCGCAAACCAAAAAAGTGTTTTTCGTTATCGGAGCACTACTTCTTTCCACCGTTGCAACAGCTTCTACTGTAAAGAGCGTTACTGTTCCGGCTAACACAGCCCCTAAGCAGCCAATCCTGATTCAGGGTCCAATGCCAATCGAAGCGGAATACTTCGCAGATTTGCTGAAAGATGTTCGCATTGAACACAGCGGCAACTTTACCTTCTACATTGGTACGCTGAACGACTACCCAATTGTTGTAACCAAAACCAGCAAGGGTGTAGAGAACACTGCAGCGGCAACTGCGATTGCAATCGAGCGTTATAAGCCACGTGCCATCATCAACCAGGGTACATCTGGTGGCCACGACAAATCTCTGAATGTCGGTGATATCGTACTAGGCAAGCGTTCATTCAACGCAGGCAACTTCAAGACTCCGGTTCTGGCTGAAGGCGAAGGTTCAAACCCAATGAACTGGATCCCTATGGATGTGATGGCATCTGAAGGGAGTGCAGGTGAAGGCGACGATGCTGTTGATGCCGAAAAAGTCCGTTACTACGAAGGTAACCCAGAACTACTGGCTTCAGCACACGCAGTTAAAGAAACGCACAAACGCGGTAAGGTTGTTGAAGGCACTATTGGTTCAGCTAACTTCTGGAACAACGAAATCGATCGCATGAACTGGCTAAACAAGCACTTCGGCTCAAGCGTAGAAGAGATGGAAACCGCATCAGCTGCGATGATAGCTGAAGCTTACGGCATTCCTTTCCTGGGTATTCGTATCCTGTCGAACAACCTAACCAACGGCGGCAAATACGACCCATCAACAGCAACGGACAACCAGAAGTTCGTTAAGAATGTAGTCCTGCACTACATCTCTACGCTGTAATTACTCTTCAAAGTAATTTCCAAAGCCCGCTAAGACATCTTAGCGGGTTTGTTCATTTTTAGGCTTCACTTCTCAGTATGGGCGACTTTGACTAAATTCTTGATAGGAATAGATTTATCATTCAATAGCCGAAACCTATCACAGCAATAGAACAAAGCAGCCAAATTTACCCCGCTACTGTCTTTACGGACATTTTTTACTTCCCTACAATACGCCCCACTCAAACAGATGCAATAAAATGCTAACCTGTTTAGAAAGATACAATTTAAATTTAATTCTATTTCGATTTGAAAAAACTCTATCTATTTTTCAAATATAAAACGTTATATTTTTATAGAAGTTATTTGAAGTTACAATAATATTTATTCAAACCTAATTTTAAAGAGTTTGTCTTTATTTATAATTT
>NZ_JACSOF010000048.1:0-41101 GCF_014349205.1 Photobacterium sp. BZF1 | reverse complement strand
AGAGAGAATATTTTATTAATTAGATGAAATTTAATAGAACAATATTTTTAAAAAGTTTAAATAACATGGGTTAAACTAATGATACTGAAATAGAATTAACGAAAAGGACAAATGATACCCTGTACACACTGTATCATAGGGATTAGCCAATGTTTTGTCTGAACTTTCAATAACAAAGTATTGATTTAAAACAAATAAAACATGGTAACTAGATTTGATGAGTATTAGCGGTTTTAAAATTCGGGCACTACGACTTCACCACAAAATGAAGAGCGAAGAGTGTGCCAGCAAGCTAGATATCACCACAACCTATCTCTCATTGATAGAAAACGGAAAACATACCCCTTCAAGAAAAGTGATCAGCAAAGCCGCACGCTTGTTTGAGGTGCCGCCAAGCTATTTCCTTGAGTTATCGACACCACTTCGTGAAGCCATTGAAGTGTGCAGCAACCTTGAAGATATCGAAAAGCTCTACTTAAGCTCTATATTGCTGAAGTAAAGGGGATGTAATCCCAGCAGGCCGGCTGCTCGGTTTTCTTCCGGTAGCGAGGTGGTTTTATCCCTGTGTCTTGCCACTTAAATGGCATGACATCCTCGCCGGGCGGCGAGGATCACTTGAAACAAACAACCTTGGTGGAGAGAAGGGATTGGAAACAGGAAATCACCAAGGGCCTTAGAAGTAAACCCTAAAACCCGCCCTTGCTTCCAACTCTATATCCAACTCGTCCAAGTAGACTGCAGGAGTTAGATCAACATAGAACCCCATAGGTCGAACACGGAACTCGGCACCGATACCCGGCGTGATCGCCACGTAATGCTTATTGCGATCGACGTATTGACCGCCTAGGAACAAATATAAAGGGGTGCCCTGGACACCGTAGGTTTTATTGACGCCGACACCGAACTGGTCGTCAAGGCTGACATTGATACGAAAACCATTGTGCTTCATGTCCACACCCCAGAAAGGGTCACCGACGGATAGGCCAATACCGGTCTCTGCCTTCGCTCCCATTGATGCACACATCCCAAGCGCCAGTAATAGCGTCACTAACTTCTTCATAATATTTCCACTGCGATAAAAAGCCGAAATATTAAAGCGACGCAAACGTTAAAATGTTAGAAAGTCAGATATTTAACTGACAATTTACAGTACCGGTTATTATTTAACCTTTACTGGTCAATACCTCATCAAAATAAAAGCAAAATATCTCCCACTAAAATATGTCGCGAAATGACCTGTCAGAATTGTAATTAGCTTGATACGATTTCAGCCAAAATGATGAAGCTATTAAAAAGGCGTTATCATTGAGTCCATCTTTAAGGTACATAATGAGAAAAACCCATTTGTTGCTTATTGGCAGTATTATTACCAGCCAATTTGCAGTCGCAAATTCACCAAAGCACAACACATTACCATTCCAAGAAAAAATAACTTCCAAGCCAGCTAGTTATCCTCAGTTCAGCCACATTTTATCGTCATCAAAATTGCAAATTTCTACTCCCAATGCCAAACCCGGCAGTAAAAATGAAATGGCCAAAAACGGTGACTTCACAGGCATCGTCAATGAACACTTTTATGTCGACGGAAGTAGTGAAGCACTCGTATTTAATATGGAAGGCTATAAATTGAGAAACGAACTGAGAGTACTGGAAAATTTCAGTACTGCCCAGTCGGATACCACCTACCAATTGAAAGCCAACCTGCAGCCTATTAACCCCATCACATCCGTGCAAAACAGCCCAGTAGGCAAGAAAGAAATCACCTACCTGCAAGTTCATAACAAAGGCATTCATGAAGATGGGACTGGCTATATTCCCCACCCACTGGTTCGGATTACCTGGGAATTGGAGCGCAATGGAAAAGAAAGCCATTATTGGGCAGTGATTAAAGCCAATGCCCTAGATTGCAGCAGCAACAGTCAACACCGAAGCAATGCCGAATGCAAGAAAGCATACCGTCATATCGACTTAGGGCCCGCAGATCTAAACCGCCCTACCCAATTCGATATATCTGTGGGTAATAACCAACTGGTCGTCAATGTCGATGGTGAAACCAAGTTGAGCCATGACATTACCTATTGGCAGCATCTACTAAGCTATTTCAAAGCTGGGGTATATAACCAGTTTGAAGGTGGCAAAAGCGAAGCTCACTTCTACCAGTTGGATTATATTATTGAAAGCTGATTTGCGACTGGGAAATAAAAGGCTCACCAAGTAGAGCCTTTATCTCTAGCGACTATTTCTTACCTCGGATAGCTTTTAAAGTTTCAAAGATAAACGTCACCACGGCAGTAACAGGGTGTGAATTAGTATAATCATCCAACGGTGCTAAAAAGTTCGACTTGAACTTATCAACAGCCTCCTCTTTGGAGTCTGCGTAAATCACATCCTCCTCAACCTCAAACCCCATTTCGAGTAACTGCTGCTTCTCGGCTGAAAAACTCGCGCTTCCCATCTCTACGAAGGTAAATGATTTCTGCTTTGAATCTGGCTTACAAAAGAACTGGTACTTTGCCATTTTTACTTCCTTGTCATCAATGATTGAAGTGGTTCCCCTGAGGCTGTTTTTCAGACAATCATTACTTTATTAAACTTCATACTACAGGGTGCAAGCAAGGCACATTTATGCGATACACTCGCGTTTTTTAGACAACTTCATTCCCAAAATAAAATTTAATGTGATCAGCTTTTTTCGTACTGATATACAAATAAAAAAGCCCACATAGTGGGCCTTTTTATTCAGAGCGGAGTATTGCCATTAAATCAGGGCATGACGACAGCGTGCCGACACCCACTCAGAGACTACAACTGTGGCAAGGATGGAGATGAAAATCACCGTTACCTGTGGCCATGCCAGCACGGCCATCGATTCCTGAAGCTTCAGGCCAATACCACCAGCCCCCACCAAGCCAAGTACTGTCGACTCTCGAATGTTGATATCCCAACGGAAAATAGAAGTACCAATAAAGTTCGGCAACACTTGAGGCATCACTGCGTAATCGAGGATTTGCAGCGGCGACGCACCGGTTGCCGTGATAGCTGCGACCTGAGTCTTGTTCACTTCTTCAATCGCCTCGTACATCAACTTGGCGACAAAGCCGATCGAGCGCAGAGCAATGGCGATAATCCCCGCCAGCAAGCCAGGACCTAGCACAGCCACCAGCAGCAAGGCCCAGATCAACGAGTTGATCGAACGGCTGGCCGCAATGATATAAAGGGCAACCGGACGGACAAACACCGTCGATGGCGTGGTATTCCTTGCAGCAAGGAAAGCCACCGGGAAGGCCATCACCACGCCCAGCAGAGTGCCCAGTGTGGCGATATTGATAGTATCCCACAGGGGTTGCCACAGCTGATCCATGTACGACCAGCGCGGAGGCCACATACGACCGGTGATATCAGCCACCTGATTAGGTGCATCGGCCACAAAGAACCACATGGTGTCTTTGTTCATCACCTGCCAGCAGTACACACATACTGAGACAAACATAAGCCAGCCAAACCAGCGCCACAAGCTCTCTTTAGCCGAGTACTTTTGCCAATGGGCCAGGTAGGTAGATTGGGAAATAGACATACCGGCTCCTATTGAATACGGTTACGGATAATGGCAGAGACATACTCAGCCAACATCACAAGGCCGATAATGATCAGCAAAATAGCGGCCGCCGAGCTGTACTCATAACGGTCCATCGCGGTATTGAGCGTGGCACCGATACCACCAGCACCAACGATACCGATCACCGCCGATTCACGGAAGTTGATATCCAGACGGTACATGCTCAGGCCGATAACACGTGGCATCACCTGCGGCTGAATGGCATAGTTCACCTGCTGGAACCAACTCGCGCCCGTTGCCTTCATGGCCGTCAGCGCAGCTGGGTCTACCGATTCAATCTCTTCGGCAAACAGCTTGGCCAAGAAGCCAATGGTGGCGAAAGTCAGGGTAACAAAACCAGCAAAAGTGCCGAACCCGAACAGCGCTACACACAGGATGGCAATGATGATTTCCTGAAAGCTACGGGCAACCGCCACGAAACTGCGGCAGAACAAGTAAACCGGGCGTGGGGCCAAGTTACGTGCCGCACCCAAGCCAAAGGGAATCGACAGCAATACACCCGCAACCGTCGAAGTCAGGGTCATGGTCAGGCTTTCCACCAGACCAATAGCGATATTATCCCAGCGGCTGGCAAAGTCAGGCCGCATAAAGGCCATGATGAAATTCAAGCCCCGATCGGTCCCTTCATAAACACGCATCCAGTTGATTTCAACCGAGCCGATGGCGACATAAAAGTAGAGACCTGCACCCAGCCAAAGTAGCCAACGCCAAAAAGGTTGCGCGATAAAAGGCGGCTTTTTCCAATGAGTCGGATAAGTCTGGGCCATTACGCAGGCTCCGCCATCAACTCAGCGCTTGCCATTGGTAACGCTTCTTCGTCCTGTGACTCCGTTGCGCTGTTCCAATCCTCTTCGCCATAGATGCGGGTGAGTGCGTCGTGACCCAACTCTTCCGGTTTGCCATCAAATACCACTTCACCGGCTTTGAGCCCGATGATACGGTCTACAAACTGTTTAGCCAGGTTCACATCGTGAATATTGATAATCGCCGGTAGCTTGTGCTCGTTGCAGATATCGCAGATCAGGCGCATGACCTGACGGGCAGTACGCGGGTCCAATGCCGCAGTTGGCTCATCAATCAGCAATAATTCAGGCTGTTGGGCCAAAGCGCGGGCAATACCGACACGTTGGCGCTGACCACCAGAAAGGGCATCGGCACGTTTGTCGGCATGCTCCATGAGACCAACGCGATCAAGCAGTGCATACGCCGACTGGATATCTTCTCCAGGGTATTTACGCAGGAAGCTGCGCCAGAACGGGACATAGCCCAAACGGCCGGACAAGACGTTTTCCATCACAGTGAGCCGCTCAATCAAGGCGTATTCCTGGAAAATCATCGCAATTTTACGGCGTGATTGACGCAGTTCACGGCTCCCCAGTTTGGTCAAATCCTGTCCTTTGAACAAGACCTCTCCAGACGTTGGCTCGGTGAGGCGGTTTACACAGCGGATCAGTGTTGATTTACCGGCCCCAGAGGGGCCGATAAGTCCAACTACTTCACCAGCTTGGATATCCAACGACACGTTACTCAGCGCTTTATCTTTCGGTGAGTACTGCATCGTCAGTGAACGAAGTTGAAGTGTTGACATGGTAGTTCCTATTAACGGCAAGCGTAAGAGACGTCATTCGCCTCATCGATGGTACGGATCACCGCCCAGTGCTCTTGGTAAGTAATAGGAATGAATTGTGATTCGCCGTTACGGGAGAATTCTTCTTCTAGCTTGGTGCCTTTCCAGTCAAAGCTGAAGAACGCATCTTGGATCTTCTCTTGCAGCTCTGGGTGAAGGTTGTGGGCAACACCGTAAGCCGTCGTTGGGAAAGTCTGAGACGTGTAGATGTTCTTGATGTCAGACTCTTTCACCACTTCACGATCCAACATACGAGTCAGAACAGAATTCGCAATAGCCGCTGCATCGTAATCTTTGTGAGCAACACCGATGATGGAGTTGTCGTGCGCGCCAGAGAAAGCAGGTTTGAAGTCACGGTCAGGTTCTAGATCGTATTCTGCTTTCAGAATCGCAGACGGAGCCTTGAAGCCAGAGTTAGAGGTTTGAGAAGTGAAAGCCAGGTTCTTGCCTTTCAGATCTTCAACTTTGTCGATACCTGAGTCTGGGTGAGTGATGATTTCCATTTCGTAACCGAATGAACCATCTTCACCCGCCATGATAGTGAACGGAACAAAACCAGAACAGTTAACCGCTAGCGGTGTAGAACCGGTGTTGAAGCCTGCAATGTGCAGACGGCCTGAACGCATCGCTTCGATTTGTGCAGCATTGTTCTGTACCGGGAAGAAACGAACAGACTTACCTGTCTTCTCTTCCATATGCTCCAAGAACTCGCTCCAGACACTGGCATATACTGAAGGGTCTTCAACTGGCGTGTAAGCAAAGATCAAGGTTGATGGGTTAACCCATTCTGCTTCGTTTTGAGGTAGGTCTGCCGTTAGATTACCGGTACGATCTTCGTAACGTGCATCCATTGCAAATACTGACGTAGTCAGTACCAGTGATACCGCTGCAGCTAGTGATTTCTTGAACATATCAATCCCGTTATATATGAGCATGTATAAATTTCATGCTGAATATAGGGATTGCGAATGACAGAAAAGCTTAACTTCGATGATGGAAAAAAGACAAGATGTTTCAAAGTATTAATCTGGCACGTTCTGGTTGGGTTTCATGATATTCCCAACCATTTCACGTCAGTTAGACCGCACTTAAGACTTTTTGCAGGTAAAATCTCAAAATAACAAAATAGGTAAACGTAACAAAAATATTAATAACTGAGTTCGAATTTCACAGCGCCGCTATCGATATCTATATCACTGTCTTCGACTACAGCCCCACCCGCTTCAATCGAGATGCTGAAGTCATCAGTCGCATTGAATTTAAGACCGCCGCCGAACTCAGTCGGATCTTCAATATTCTTGTTCTGGTAAATACTGTATTTGTCGCGCCCGGTATTATCAACTGGACGGCTACCCTGGCCGACAAACTCTAGCGATTGCTTGGACTTTGACTCTTCGATAAATATCTCGCCCAACTGACGTTCTTTGACCGCGTGGGCACTGCCTGCGACCAACAACATTACCAACAATCCATGTCGCCAATGACCTTTCATGTATAACCTCACTTCTTACCACATACACCAATGGCATCTATGGTTGTAAACCATCGCTTTGTGAAAAACAATGCTTATGAGCAGCCGCACAGTCATTTTTGACAAAAACACGCTTTGCATCAATTTACGCCGTTACACTGGGTACACGACACCCAATGATGCCAAGGCCGATGCCCCTGTCACTTCCGGTACATTACTCGATAGACCATGGATACGCTGACGGGCAAGCCAGGCAAAGGCCATCGCTTCCATATAATCCGGATCGACACCCGCATCACGGGTATTGGCAACAGACCAACCAGGTAGTAATTCGGCAAGACGCTGCATCAATTGTGGGTTATTCACCCCTCCACCGCAGACGAGCAATTGTGGACGATGGCCTTGAGCAAAACGAGCCACCTGCTCTGCAATAGTTTGAGCCGTAAACTGCAACAAGGTTGCCTGTACGTCTGGCTCTGATACGTCTTCGGCTAAGTCAGTGAGTTGGCCTTCCAGCCAAGGCAAATTGTAGTGCTCCCGTCCTGTGCTTTTAGGGTATGGTCGGGATAGGTACGGATCTGCCATCAACTCAGCAAGCAAAGCCGGATTCACAGTGCCCGATGCGGCAAAGGCTCCGTCTTTGTCGTATTTCTGGCCGTGATGAAGATATACCCAAGCATCCATCAGCATATTGCCGGGGCCGGTATCGTAGCCAATCACAGGCTGGCCTGGCTGCAGCACTGAAATATTGGCAATGCCACCAATATTCAACACCACCGTAGTCGAGCCTTGCTCTGAGAACAGCCCCTTGTGAAACGCTGGGACCAAAGGTGCCCCCTGTCCGCCCAGTGCCATATCCTTGCGGCGAAAATCCGCCACCGTGGTAATGCCTGTCTTGGCGGCAATAATATTGGCATCCCCCAACTGCATGGTGAACGGGTAGTCACCGTCGGGTTGGTGGAACACCGTCTGGCCATGGTTGCCCACCGCTGTTACCTCGGATGGCTCAATACCTGCCTTATCCAGCAGTTGATTAACGGCATCAGAAAACAAGTGTCCAAGCTGGTGATCTAGCTGCCCGATTTGCTTCAGGTTCGTTTCTTGGCCCATACAGACATCCAGCAATGCCGATTTCAAGGAGTCAGGCATTGGGAAAGCATCGGTTGCCAGCAACTCAGGCCGGGAGGCTGGTTCAACTGTCGTTTTATCTCCGGCTTCAGGGCCGGTTTCAAAAGCAACCAAGGCCGTATCCACCCCATCAAGGCTGGTTCCTGACATCACACCAATATAAAGCTCACGGGCCATAGCGTTTCCTTCCACAAACATATATTCAAGACGCAGAAAAGAGAGTCCGATGGGTTAGCCTTTTTCACCCGTCATCGATTTTTCATTGCTCGCCGTTTGGATCGGACGGGCAATATGCGGTGACTGGGTGAGCGTAACCTGCATCGCTACCACATTATTAATCATATCGAGTAACGACGCCCATTGGACGGTTTTCTCTTTTTCAAACAGGCTATCAAAATTATCCGGCGTCCATTCGACAAATGGACGAGGATTTAATGCCCGTCCCAAAAAGCGGATCTCGTAATGCAGGTGCGGCCCGGTCGATAGACCTGTATTGCCCGTCCAACCAATCAATTCACCTTTGCGGACGAACTGGCCGCGCTTCACATTGAACTTCTTCATATGCGAATACGTTGAGGTGAACCCCATGGTGTGATCAAGCTTGAGGAAGTTACCAGAACCCTTGTTACTTGGCCGGGTAACTTCAACCACTCCATCAGCCGGTGCATAGATTTCCGTACCGGTATTAGCGGCAAAGTCCAAGCCCAAATGACGTTTACGTTTGCCGGTTACCGGGTGGACACGGGTACCAAACTGTGAAGACATACGGATCCCCGGTGTCGGGTTACCGTTGGGGATCATACGGAATAAGGTTCCCCTTACCGCCGAACTGATCGCCGCACTGTCTACCCGCTCTTCAAGGGTCACCACTTCCCCGTCTTCGGCTGTTTGCAGGCCTAAGATGGTTTCTACATCATCAATGCGCAATGACAGCGCATCTAATTCCGCTTTTTTCTCATTCAACTCAGCAACCAAATCACGATTGCTCGCACTTTCCTCTGTCAAGGACGCGCTGAGTTGCTGAGCCTGTACATTGAGTTGGCTCAGCTGCAGGTTCGAGTGCAAATTATCTTGGTAGAGATTGTAAACACCGTACCCACCACCCGCAACGGCAGCAATCAAAGCGGTTGCGGCAAAGGCGATATAGCGTTTCTTGAAGCGGTTAATAAGATAATGAGAGGTGCCACGATGATCGGACACCGAAATACAAATGTTTTCTGACATGATGACTATTCACGACTCGTCGAGATGTTGCTGCAAATCAGTTAGCTGTTCCAGCTCACGATGTAATAGTTCATCAGTGCCAACATTTAATTCGACCAAACGCCGGAGATGTCCGGCACTTTCTAAATCAATATGGAAGATATGCATACGTAAATAAGCAGCATCATGGTGAACCAACCGGGTTTCCATCCGCAGTTCAATGTCAGAGTCGTGCAGGCAAAACGATAAAAAATATTTATCGTCAGTATCTTGTGCCGTCCAGCTCTCCGGCTTGGTCAGCAATATCCCCTGTAAAGACAGATCCCGAACTTCCGCCTGCCATTCACCATTAGCATTGATTAGCGTAGCTGGGGCCTGATATAAAATACGACTAAAGTGACGACGTTCAACCATAATCACTGCATTCTTTGTTGTTCTTTTATTGAACTAATTCTAATGATTATTGGCTGATTAGACCAGATTTATCCTATTACAGAATTAACTATGTTGAGGTTTTATGATCTCTACACTGATAAACCATGGTTCAGGGAAGAATTTCCGAACAGAATGTGTTTCATTAGTGAGAAAAATAAAAATCGCCATCACCATCACCTATATACAGGCGACAATATAATGACGATTCTATCAATATTGTTGCTTATCGAGATCAGCAAGCCACCACGCAACCTAAACAGCGTTAAGGTTGAAGTGCCTTCAGGCTATCAAGGCTAATATCTTGCTGGTAATCGACCTCAGCAAAGCCAAAGCCGTTTAGCTCCATAAAGTCTTGCTTATAGCCTGCGTAGTCTCCCAGTTGAGTAAAGTTATCTGCGGTCATGCCTGCCATAATTTCGCTCACCTGCTGCTGCACTTCAGGGGCGAGCTCCCAGTCATCCATACGGATTAAGCGCTGCTCATCCGTCTCCACACCGCCATCGTTATAAAAGCGCGCATTGAACAAACGCTGCATCTGCTCGATACAACCTTCGTGGGTGCCGTTTTGTTTCATTACTTTAAATAACGCGAGGATATAAGGGGTAAAAGCCGGAATAAATACACTGGCTTTGGTTACCAGGGCTTTGCACACCGCAACATGAGCCTGCCCACCAATATCTGCGAGTTGGCTATTGAGCGCTTCAGCGGTATTGTGCATATGCACTTTGGCACGTCCAAGCGTACCATGATGGTAGATAGGGTAAGTCACTTCAGGGCCAATATAAGAATAAGCCACGGTGCGGCAGCCTTGCGCCATTACTCCGGCCTCTGTGAGACACTCAATCCAACTCGCCCAATCCTCACCGCCCATCACTTTGACGGTATCGGCAATCTCCTGCTCAGTCGCCATCTCTACGGTCATTTCTGCCAAGCTGTCGGTCTCTAGGTTCAGAGTCGGGCCAACCACGGGCTTCCCCGTGGTCTTAATCACCGAGCGCCACATATCTCCGGTTTCAGGGTTCGGACGAACACCGGTTGCTAAGCTGTACACCACCAGATCAACCTCGCCACCGAGATCATTTTTGATCGCCTCGATCACCTGCTGCCGTACCTGCTGTGAAAAGGCGTCCCCCACAATATTGGTCGCAATACGGCCTGCTTTCTCCGCTTCCTGCTTAAAGAAAATGTTGTTATACCAACCCGCACTGCCAACACCTTTCTCACTCGGGCCCCGCTCAAAAGACACGCCGATAGTGTCAGCTTGTGCGCCACCAAAGGCGTGAGCAATGCGCGATGCCAAACCAAAACCGGATGACGCACCGAGCACCAACACTCGCTTGGCCCCTCCAACAATAGGACTAGCTTGCTTTACATAGTCAATTTGCTTGCGCACCGCCTGCTGGCAACCGTAAGGATGGGCCGAACGGGCCACCACACCCTTGATTACTGGCTCAATAATCATTGTTTACTCCAAAGCTCAAACCAAAAACTGAAATCAAATACTGAAACCACCCTATCGGATTTTCGCTAGCGGCAACAGCAAGGAAATCAATTTATCAGTTGATCAACTGGCTAGTGAATAACCCCACTATTTGGCAAAGTGTTGCTTTTCATGCTCGAGCAGCCACACCTTGATATCCAATCCACCGGCATAGCCTGTCAGTTTGCCGGAACTGCCGATCACCCGATGGCAGGGAACAATAATCGGGACTGGGTTTTTACCGTTTGCCGCCCCTACCGCCCGGACGGCCTTAGGGTTACCAATATGATTGGCAATATCACCGTATGAACAGGTTTCACCATACTCGATACCGTTCAGCGCCTGCCATACCGTTTTTTGGAATGTCGTCCCCGCCATGTCTAGCACAATATCAAACTGCTCCCGCTGCCCGTTGAAGTACTCTTGTAACTGCTGGCAGCACTGCTCGGTTGTTGATGAAGGCTGTTGCTGAGTCTTCGGATCGGCAGCAAACTCAATAGCAGTAATCGCATTGTCACTTGCCAGTACATTCAGCCAGCCAATGGGGGTGTTGATCAGTTGGTTGCTCATAGTGTTTTCCATAAATATAAGGTCAAATAACTCTGCCAAGGCGCGGCTAGTTCAGGTTGGCATGGCGGTACATCGGGGTTCTCGAGGCGTTGCTGTTCTCTTTTCTGCAGCGCTTTTTTTACCCCTAGATCACCGACCAGAAAGATATTGGGATCACTCAAGCCGCGCATTTTAAGGTAATCCACTGTCCATGGGCCAATACCCGGCAAAGCCAATAAATCATTTGGATCTTCAATCCCCTGCTCTGCCACATATCGCGCGAACACCCGCAATGTCTCACGGCGGCGCTCGGGCATACCCAATTGATTGAGGTCATAGCCGCAAAGCGCATTCGCTTCAGGGAAAAACAACCGCCCGCTGTGGTTATCCGGATTCATTAAAATCAGCTTTTCAACCAAGTTTCGCGCCGCTTTTACCGATACCTGCTGGCCCAGTATGGCCCTGATACCGGCCTCGAAAGGGCTCCAAGTCCCCGGCAAGCGCAAGCCCGTTTGAATCAAAGGCTGCCCCATTGCCTGTTCTATCGCATTGTCTATCACGCCGGAATCGGCATCTAAATCCAAGCAGCGACGGATATTGGCGATGGCACGGGGTAGGCATTGGAGATCAGCAAGGGTGAGTTCAACGCTAAAGCGCGCTTTATCTGCCTCGTGAACGGCAGTAAACCATCCCTGACCATATTCTTTGCCGAATGTGCGGCCATAGCTTTTTTCATCCAGCCACTCTAATCCTTCTATCAGGCGAGAAGCAAAGAAATCCTGCACTGAGATCCAGTCATATGGCGGACGGTAGGATAAGGTCACCGTTACCGTTTGCATGTGGCTCTCCGCACTTTGGTTTACACAGACCTCATTGAGCTGCTTGCGTACTTGGGATGGCGTGAGCGAAAAGTGTTTCTGGAAGCAATCATTAAACCTGCGGATACTGTTAAACCCGCTCGCCAGCGCAATATCGGTGATCGGCAGTTGGCTCTCGTGTAGCAGCTTTTTAGCCAACAGACATTGCTGGTATAGGCTATAAGCCTTGGGGGATAACCCCATTTCTTCGTTGAATAGCTGCCTCAGGTAACGGTCTGATACACCTAACCTGTCGGCCAATTGCACCAAATCGCCCTCTATCAACGCACCCTCGTCTATCAACCGCTGTGCCCGAACAAAGGTCGTGCTCTTGCCCTGCCAGGCGGGTGAGCCCGGCGCGCTGTCTGGCCGGCAACGCAAGCAAGGGCGATAGCCTGCCTGTGCAGCAGCTACCGCAGATGGGAAATACTCAACATTCTTTTCCAGCGGAGGAGTAGCCGGGCAGATCGAACGGCAATAAATACCTGTGGTTTTCACCGCGGTAAAGAACAGTCCGTCGTAGCGTCTGTCCCTAGCCAAACGGGCTTGCTGGCATTGGGCGGGGGTCATCATGGTAGCGTGTCCTTGGGCTCAAAAATGTTGTCAGGGTGACTGATTCTTCTTTTAGTCTACCCCGCAACAAGGACAATACTAGCCATTTTCGGAACTGGATAGTGAGGTTTACCTCAGCTTCACCGCCGTGCCGTAAACCAAGATTTCAGATGCGCCCTGCATGATGGCACTGGTAGTAAAACGCACATTCACAATAGCATCGGCCCCCAAAGCTTCTGCTTCGGCGATTGCCCGCTGGGTTGCTTCCTGACGGGCTTCGGTCAGCATTTCGGTGTAACCACGAATTTCACCGCCGAAGATGGTTTTGAATCCCGCCATAATATCGCGGCCAACGTGCTTGGACTGCACCACATTACCCGTCACCGTACCGAGCACTTCCTTGATTTCGCGGCCATATACTTCTGGGGTCGTGACATAAAGCATTTTTATCATCCTTATCTTTTTGTACAGCAATGAGTATTTTGACTTTTAGTTATTACAAAGGTTCAGAAGGTATAAAGCCAGCAGGGTTACTGCTGGCTAGATAATCGGTTCAAAGCATGAGAGGAACTACATGTTCAATTCAAAAACGCGATAGCCTGACTTGTCTTCGATAATACCTGTTTCTTCTGTGGCTTTGAGCAGGCCCGGTTCAATATGCTCCTCAGCATAGGTAATCGCATCACCCAAACCTGACGTCATAAAGGTCACCGTTTTACCTTCAGCACCCACAAGTTTAAAGTTGTGCATATTGTCAAACTCAATCACAGGCTCGTCACAGCTAGGATCTTGTTCACACTCAGCAGCGGCATCACTAGCCAACTTATCAAGATATTCAGCCACAATGTCACGGTTAGTATCGGCTTCATCATCATAGATTCGATCAGCATTGCCAACACCCGGGTAAGTACTGCCCGCACGGAAATTGTTGGTTACCACCAGAACGTAATCGTCCAAGTTAACGGGTTGGCCTTTGTAGGTAAAATTCTTGATACGATTGTATTGCTCACGGACGATAAAGTTACCGTCTGCGTCTGTTTCAAGATTACCATTAGCCGCCGTCTGGTAACGAGAAGGAACAGAAACATCGATTTCGTAGTTCAAATCATTGATGTCAGTTCCACCGAAAAACACATCATAGTTGTATGTGCGGAATGTCTGGTGCAACAAGGCAAGGTTTTCATCGGTGATCTGTTGGTACTGCTGTGAGGCTACTGATTCTAGCCATTCAACCACATCTTTAAACTGCAATTTAAGTACCGATGGCGTGTTGTTATCAAACACATAAAGATCGGCAACACTCGCACGGGTCAATGCATCGTCAGTAATGTTGGTGTAATCGGTATGACCGCCACGTCCACCTTTAAAGGGAGCTGAAACAGATAGTAGTGGAAGCGCCTTATTTTCTTCACCCAAGACGCCTTCTTTCTGCCAATGCAAACCTTTGTCGTATTGTGCTTCGTTGACAATTTGCACTGATATATCCGGCACAATATTCGAGAAGAAGCTGTTGATTGGCTCTTCTATCGCACCAATTTCCTCAGCCATAAAATCAATCGTCCCTTGGTGATCTTCCTCGACCAACCAGTTAACCACCGCATCTTGCGTATAAGGCTTAAGCTCACGAACCTCAGCAGAACTTGTTGCCACTTTCCAAGTCGAACCGTTAACTGACTCTAGGTTGAGATCGATGACACCAATATGATTCCCCCAAAAGCCTGGCATGACTGCCGGTTTGCCGAAAATGGTCCCTTCTTCAGGTTCAACACCCGGAATACCGTCATAGGCATCGCTCGTTGTTGGGAAATTCTTGTGGTCATGGCCAAACATCAAAGCATCGATACCTTCAATTTGGGCCAGTTGCCATACTGCATTTTCCATAAACGGCTCGACATTGTGCGAGTTAGTCAAACCCGAATGCGGAACTGCCACAATAATATCAGCCCCTTCTTCTTTCATCTTAGGAACATAATATTCAGCTGACTTCGCGATATCGGCTACCATTGCCTTACATTCAAGGTGGCGTTTATCCCAGTCCATAATACG
This sequence comes from Photobacterium sp. BZF1, assembly GCF_014349205.1. NCBI lineage: Bacteria > Pseudomonadati > Pseudomonadota > Gammaproteobacteria > Vibrionales > Vibrionaceae > Photobacterium > Photobacterium sp. BZF1. The sequence continues at coordinate 26,137 of NZ_JACSOF010000048.1, read as the reverse complement.
TGGTGGAACAAAACCGATTACACCGATTTTAATTGGATAATGGTTACCATCATCAGCAATGAATTCACGGTCTAAGATCACATATGGATTGAAATAAGGCTGATATTCGTCGAAAAACTCATCGTAATCACCGGCATAATGATCTTCGATGTCAAAACTACACTCTTCAGTATTTAACTGAACTTTTCCCGAGCGAATGGCATTTTCATCAAACTCAAAAACATTGGCACTGACATAAGGGAACTGAGCATGAGCAATTGCAGCATCGAGATAATCCAAACCATAGTTGAATTCATGGTTACCTATATTAGCGGCATCATATTGCAAGTAGTTCATCGCTTTATATACCGGATGAGGGTGTCGCTTTAAATACTCAACCCCTAGATTCGCCATATAATCACCCATAGGACTGCCTTGAATCAGGTCACCATTGTCAAATAACAATGAGTTATCGACTTCATCACGGGCTTCTTGGATGATAACGGCGGTCCTTGCCAGGCCAAACTCTTGGTTACCTTTGGACGTAAAATAATCAAAAGAACGAACATTAGAGTGCAGATCGGTTGTTTCAATCAGCCTTACATTCATCAAGAGGCTTTTTTCATCCGTCTTTCCATCTGAAGACGAACTGCTGTTACACCCGACTAAACTTGCGGCAATCGTTGCTAAAGCAAAATATTTAAGAGGCTTCGTACTCATTAGAGATCCATCAATGAAATAAAAAAATCGCGAGGAAAACTAAACAGTACGAATGAACAAAATATGACAGGTATAGCTAAACTCAAAGCAGTATAATTACACTAAATAAGCGCATAGCCAGAATACACCTAGAGTTAATGGATTACATGAATATTATTTTAAATTTGCAAACATTGATGGTTATTTCCACTTAATGCTATATAGTAAGACCAATAATTCACTTACGCATTACCACCTATAGCAAATTATTGATCTCACTTTCAACAACACGCTTTCTGTAATAAAAGCCTCAATACAAGAGGTATGGTTTATTTACCACTCTACATCATCAAGATAAGTCAAAAAGCGCTGCCAGGATTTATAATCGGCATCTTGGCGGTAATTATCTGAGCCATAGACAGTGAACGCATGCGGCGCACCACTGTAGACAATCATTTCATTGCTGACACCGGCTTTTTCTAGCTCACCAGATAACACTGCAAAATCAGCCATAGGGATCGCCGTATCCGCCGCGCCATGGAGGACCAGGATATTACCTTTCGCCTTTGAATAGTCCTGCCCGTCTGGGGTTTTCAAACCACCATGGAAAGTAGCAAAGCCTTTCATCTCTGAGCCAGAACGTGCGAGCTCCAGCACCGCAGCACCACCGAAGCAATACCCCATCGCCACGGCTTTGTCGGTATTGGCACCGAGAGAGTCTGCCATCTGTAGTGCACCGTTCATCAAATCTCGCATTTTTTGTCGGTCTTTGTATAACTCACCGGTGTGCTGGCGTTTGTCTTTGACCTCGGTCGGCCTGACGCCGGTACCAAACAGATCAGCGGCAAACACTGCATACCCCTGCTCAGCAAGCATCTCAGCCCGTTTAACTTCATAGTCTGTGAGCCCATCCCAGTCATGGATCAGCAATACTAACGGCGCATCTTCTGATGGCGAAATATAATAGCCCTCATAGGCTTCATCATTCACCTTGTACTCAATCGCTCTCCCTTCAGCCGCATTGGCTCCCCAAGACATCAGCGTTAGCAGTGCACCTAGCGTCAATCTACCTGGCGTAAACAGTGTTTTCATACCCGCTCCGGTTATCCCTATTGATTGCGTTATAACTAAGTTTCCAGAAATAAGTGTAGGCAAGCGATGACAAAAGTGTAGAAATTACCAGACCCAACGCCGAACTCACCCTTGTTTCACTATTGTGAATAAATTTATTGGCTTAGTGCTAATATACCTAAGGTCAACTTGAGACTTGGGTACATTTACACGGAAGGCACCATGACAGCATTTTCAGAATTCATTAAACACGTAGGCCGCGGAGAAAAGGGCCGTCGTCCACTCACCCAAGAAGAAGCGCGAGAAGCGCTGGATATGTACCTCGACGGCAAGGCAGAGTTATTGCAACTTGCCACACTGCTCATGTTACAACGTGTCCGTTGCGAGACCAGCGAAGAAGCTGCGGGATATATCCAATCATTACGCGGACGTATTTCACCTGAATGGCAAGAATTAGATGTCGATGTTGATTGGCCATGCTTTGCAGGTAAGCGCCGCCAGCCGCCTTGGTTATTGCTAGCCGCCAAACTGCTAGCGAAAAACGGTATTCGCGTAATGCTAAGTGGCCATATGGCTGTCGATGCCATCAAATACCAAGTAGAAAGTGCATGCCCTGCATTGAATATCCAACAAGCTTCGACTCCAGATGAAGCCAGACGTATCCTGGCCGAGGATAATATTTGCTACATCCCGCTATCGAGCTACTGTGAGCCTTTAATCGATTTGCTAGCAATACGTAATTTGGTTGGTTTGAGGACCCCGCTCAATACGGTTGCCAGGGCCCTTAACCCAGTCGCCGCACCGTTCTCAATCCACGGTATTTTCCATCAAGGCTATGAACAGTTGCACGCCGAAGCCGCCCAGTTAGTCGGTGACAATAATATGGTGGCCTTTAAGGGCGAGGGCGGCGAAAGTGAGCGCAGCCCACGTACCGCATGCCGTTTGTCTGGCGTCTCCCTGGGGCAATTATTTACCGAAGAATGGCCGACTTACCTTGAAGGCGCTTCAGGTAAACACGGTGAAATCAGCGGCGAGTTTTTGCAGAAAGTCTGGCTTGGCGAAGCTGAAAACCATTACGGCGAATGTGCCGTGATTTCAACGTTGGCGATTGTGCTCAAAATGATGGGCATTTGCAGCGAGCAAGAGCAAGCGCTAACGATGGCTAAAGAATGGTGGGAGAAGCGCCTGAGTTAAACGAATACACCCAGGTAACCTGGCATAACTGATAATCACATTTGGTAGTCGAAAATAGGTAAATTATCTGCATTCCCAACCTCTTGCTACGAGACGAATGTATGATTACCCCAAGACTACCAAGTGTCATCTTCGCCCTGCTACTGGGTGCTACAACAGCCACAACCGCCGCTGCAAACCCTTTGGCCACTGTCACTTCTGCCGGGCAACTCCATGGTGTCTTGGACTCCTGCCAATTCTTCGAGACATTGCCGGACATGACCATCCAGCGTGTCAGCGATTACCTGATCCAAAGTACACTCAAGGCAGGCAACACCGACCACCATATCGCATGGGTAGAAGCTAGGGTGGAAGGGCGGCAATACGCTGATAAGCTGCATATTGCCAACAACAGCCTTCATGATGCTAAGTGCAACGGGATCGTTGAATCTTTCTGGAATGGCACACTACCAACAATAAACAGGGGCTAAAAAGCCCCTTTTATACTTTAGACATTAGCGATTACAAACAATCACGGCAAAGTGAGCACCTACTGACCCGCGGTCCGGATTTGGAACTTATCGACTTCCTGTGACAGCTCCGTCATTCGCTGTTTGATCAGGTTCATTTCGTCATGGATATCAGCAATCGCCTGCATGGTGTTACCCGCCAACTCCAAAAGGCCATCAACATCGACATCCACACTATGGGCTGTCTGGGATTGCTGGCTCGTCGCGCTGGCAATACCGATGTTGAATTCAGCAATTTCATTAACGTTCACAATTAATCCTTCAACCAAGGCCCTCGCTTCAGACACCACGCCTTGGGTTTCAACCGTGGCCTCCCGGCTTTGCTGCATGTTGATATACGACGCCTTGGCATTCTGGGTAATGCCGTCGAGCAACTGGCGAATATCTTCCGTCGATTTCTTACTGCGCTGGGCCAGAGTTCTCACTTCATCGGCAACAACTGCAAAACCCCGTCCTTGTTCGCCAGCCCTGGCCGCTTCAATCGCCGCGTTGAGCGCTAGCAAATTTGTCTGCTCTGATATTGCGTTTATGGTATCCAGGATATCGGTCACCCCTTCCATCTGCTGCTCAAGCGTTTCAATACATTGGTAAGTTTCATTCACACTTTCCAGCAACCGAGAAGTCGTTTGCTGTGACTGTTCACTTTGAGCATGGCTAGATTCGGCGCTTTCCCGGGCAAGCTCTGTGCTTCTTTGGGCCTCGTTGGTGATCCCCGCCACCTGCTCACTGGTTTGGGCCATTTCTGTCATGGCTGTCGCGATGCTGTCACACCGGGTATGGGTCTGCTGGCTATCATCTCGGGCCAAAGCGATCAGCTTCACCATCTCCGCCATCTCATGTTGGGTCTGGCTCGCGACAGAATGCGCTTTGCTGAGCGTGTCGCTGACACTGTCTGATAACCTGTCGAGTTTCTTACCTATTTCCCCGATTTCATCTTCACGTTCGTCGGCAAGACGAATAGTCAGATCCTTTGTCGCCGCCATGGTGGATAATTTATCTGAAAATGCCTTCACTCTGTGGGTTAGGCGTTTGAGAGAAACCACGGTGAACAGGATTAATGGCACGATGATCAAAGCGACAATCGCAGCAAAGAACCACAGCTGATTAGTCACAAGTTGCTTTTCTGCCTGCGCTTTCGCCGCCAAATCCAAGGCCATCTGATCGCGCAATCCTTTAATGGCCCCAATCCTTTCTGTTGCCAGTCCAAACCAACTCGGTGCACTCGGCCCTTTTACGGTTGAAAGCGTGGTTTTCTGACCAAGGAATTGCTGCTGGATACCCATCACCTGTTGCCAATTCGGTGAACGTACAATCGCCTCTAGCTGTTGCAGCCTCTGGCCACTCAGCAGCAGTGTGGCCTGCCGAACCGCATACGCTTCGTCATTGATATATTCCTGAATTTGCGCATAACGGTCGAGCCCTGACTGTCCGCTGGCGAAAACCCCGTTAAGTGCCCCGCGAGCCATCCCGGCCTGCTCTTTGACAACCAATAGCTGCAGTAGCCCTTGAAGTTCCTGCTTGAGTTCTGCATTGCTGATTTGGGCCAACAAGATTGCAAGATTGTCCAGCGCCAGGCGGTTTACATTGGAGTAAAAAGCAAAAGGTGAGTCCACCAGTTGCAAATTGTCGACTTGCTGGCGTATCCCCTGACGTTTGTCCAGTTCGGAGCGTACCGCTTCAAATAAAGGCCTTATTGCCTGTGCATCTAAGAATTGAGGGGTAAACGACAACAATGACTGATAGGCATTGTCGGCTAAAAGTCTTTGGTTTCTTAATGCCTGCACCTGTGGACCTTGCCCCTTGGCACCAATCACACCTGCGGTAAGCCCCCTCTCAACAGCAAACTGGTGGGCAACTTCATCGTAAAGGTGAAAGAGTGCTACGGTTTCTTGGGCAATACCAGCTTGTTCACGCTTTTCTATCAACTGGTGGGCTTGCCACCCGATAACAGATAAAAGCAATAATGTGGGGATAATGAAAGTGACGAGTAAGGTTTGGCGTATGGTCAAGTGCTTGAGCGGGATGATCATGGTTAACCTCTTGTTATGTAAATTCCTTTTACAAATTTACGATAGCAAAAAAAGGTCGTGATATCCGGTAGCCCCATCACCAATTGAATAATTATTGAACCCAAGCAAAAAAGTAGTGAATGATTACATTAATCCCTATTTTTGTTCGTCATAGCACCATTTGTTGACAAAACAATCAATTACATCTGACATTTACCATAAAGTTACCCACTGTTTTTGTGGATAACATTAAACAGCCGTTTAAAAACAGTAGGTTAGTATTTTCAAGAAAATGACATTATTTTTTCAGACAAAAGAAAAGCCGCACCATTGCAGTGCGGCTTAGGTTTATCTCTATTCTGTTGCCCTAGTCTACCTACACAGCACACATAGAGCGTTGATTGAATTACAACTTGAGGCTTCGCCACTCATTACGTTGAGTTTGCCGTGCCCGATACAGTCACAATTTTAAATCGGACATCAATAGTATTGGCGAAGAAGTATTATCACATTGTTTGTCACTTAACCAAATTGTAGTACTAAGCAATACCGACGCTTAGTGTGGTTGATTCACATCAACCGGCTCCCTGTACCCTTGAGCCAAATGAATGAAAACAGCTCATTCCTCCGTAAGCTAAATATGAATCAGCTCATTTACAGGTCACATCATAAATATGGTACTAAAATCCACTTTTAGCAAACCCGATTTACCAAATCTTCTGCCAAAATGTGACCTACTCCAAACCTTGTTTTGATCCATCCCACGCACCCTCACTGACAAACTGGTGTAGAATGCCCATTCTGCCGTCTGTTTAATGCTCAAATAAGGTTTTTTTAGCGCAATGCCAGCATTTAGTAATGCTTTGATACATATTCCTACAGCCCAAGCTGCATTAGCTTTGGCCTCAATGGGGACAGGCCTCGCCTGGTCACTCTACTTCCCTGAGCACGCCAACTGGTATCGAGGTATTGGTGCGCTGATCGGTGCAGTATTACTGATCCCCGTAGTGCTGAAATACCTGTTCAACCCCAAACGATTTATCCAAGACCTTCGCCACCCACTCTATGGCAGCCTGATGGCACCGATGTCGATGACAATGCTGGTGCTATCTGATTACCTGTCATCAATCCATGTTGAAGTCGCCCGCTTGCTTTGGTACCCAGCCTTAGCGCTGCACATGTTCATGATGGGCTTTTTCTTTTTCTGCCAAATCAGAAAATTCCGCCTAACCAACATGTACCCTAGCTGGTTCCTGTACCCAGTTGGAGCAATCAGCGGCACCCTAGCTGGCCCGCAACTCGGCCATCATGAATTCGCTTTAGCTATGACAGATGCCTGCATCGCAATTTACTTCCTGATGTTGCCGGTTGTGCTCTACCGTTTGTGCTTTGCCGGGCGCCTGCCAAGGCCTGCAAGACCGACACTGGCGATTATGGCTGCACCAGTGAACCTATCGCTGACTGCCTACCTGCTCAATGTTAGCGAGCCGGATCCGGTATTGACCGGTGCTTTGGCTGGTGTGGGGATCACCATGACTATCTTGGTTTACCTCTGTTATTTCTACTTGCTCAAGCAACGCTTCCAGCCATCATTGGCTGCAGTCACCTTCCCGTCGGTGATCAGTGCCGTTGCCCTTGAACGCCTGACCGACTGGTTTGCTATCTACTATCCCCATTGGTCATGGCTAGAGCGTCTGGGGATTTTCGAAATGATTGTCGCCACCGGTCTAGTCCTCTGGGTCGGCTGGAACTACCTCGGTTATTACTGGCCCCGCACTGCGCCCTCAAGGCTGCTGTCTAGCAATTAGCAAAAACCTTACTAAAAAAACGGGCTTTTATGCCCGTTTTTTCATGTAGATATATAATTAAAGTGTAAGACCAGTCTAAACGCCTGGTCGTCCACTATTTGCACTAACGGAGATAAATTCACATTTGCTTGCGGAGGTAGACGATGAAACATCTAGTTTTACTTGTAGCTGTCCTCAGCTTAGCGGCCTGCACCGGTCAGTCCTATGACACAGAACTGGCACAGGAAAACCAATGGAAGATGCTTGGTGTCAAAGACGGTGAAAACGGCCGTCTGGTTCGCACCGAGAATGAGCTTCAAAAACTGAGTGATGTGCCAGAGGGCGCACTCAACGAATACCGCCTCGGTTATCAACAAGGTATTGAAGACTACTGCCTACCATACAAAACCTACAAACATGGTAAGCAAGGCCAGCAATATACGGGTCAGTGCCTCAACACCGAACATGAATCACTTGCTATCCAAGGGTGGGAGGCTGGCTACAAAGAGTATGTCTCTGAACAAGATCAACTCTGGTTAAACAACGAATAGCCCCCATCAAAAAAGCGGCACATATCCATGCGCCGCTTTTCTATTTCCAGCCACTAAACCGTTTATATGGACCTATGGCTGGAATCAAAATCCGCTTTTCCCTGGTTACTTACATTGTTTTTCAGCAACCGAGCCCACAGGTGGCTAATTGCCTGTTTTTTCCTGCTTAGTTTTTTGCTCTTCCGCTTTTAGGCGAGCCAGAAGGAGTTGGGAGAGAGCTAACATCTCAATCATTTTGCTACCTCAATGTGTTATTAAGTATCAGAAAACGAGAGAGATCTTACAAATTAACGTGACGCACCTCAAAGTAATTTGCTCGTTCCATGTAAATAAACAACAAAAAATGGCGGTTCGCGCAAGGTCAGTGATTTCCTTCCACTCAAGTATCATTTGCTCTATAGCCGGTAATACTTCCAACTCTGCGGTGAAAAATGGATTTCCCTTATTTTTCAACAATCCCACATCATCGTACTTAATAGATACAGATCAAGGATTGAAGCAATAGTGCAACTAACTGAATATATCCGTCAACTTCCATTCAGGTAAGACCTCTATGCTGGAGTCAGTATCTGTTTAAGGAGAGAACGATGAAACTTGCTGATATCAAGAGCCTCCGGCAGCTTAGCAGCCACTATCAGAAAAATACCCAAGGCAGCATTCACCGTCGTAGACGAAGCCGGGTAAGGGAAGAAAACCCAATTGAAGATTTGGCAGAAACTACCATTTGGGCTGGACGCAACCGAAGGTACAACACGGCGAATACTTAAACCTGTTTAAGCATCCCAAAAAGAAAAACGGCCCTGAGCTTTCGCCCAAGGCCGTTCCCGTTCCTAATATCCTGGGTTCCAAGCAGGATATCCACTGGGTCTCCCCAGCAGGTCTTAATCATGCAAATGAAGTTCAGACCTTTAAACCACCCTCCCCCGTTCTAAGGAGTGCGGCACTTTGTTCGCAAATTGATGCTCTCAAATCTTGAAAGCAATTTATCACATAATTTTATTAATGCAAAAAATATTTGAGTGATTACTGATTTTTTTGATTAAAGGCATCAATGATTTCACTTCCTGTTGATAGAAATAAAAGCCGTCTTATAACAAACAGTTTCATAACTATCGCCTTCCAGCGACCTTCACAATCAACCAACCAAAACAAAAACAATTCATAAACAACAACTTAATTACCAAGCAGTTGATGGTGCATCACGATTGGCCATTTTGGTGACACGGTAGCTGAATGTAAAACAAGAGAGAGCAGCCTCAAGCACTCAACAAAAGTTGAAAATAAAAATACTAAAATGAAAAAAAGCCCCCGAGGTCGGGGGCAAGAACACAACAAAGCTTTAACCAAAGCGTCTTGAAACAAAATAGAAGAACATCACTTGAACAAAAGAATCATCAAACCATGCTTGGGTCTGGGTCTAGGCCCATCAACTGACGACCTAGGATCTGGGCGCAGACATCATAATCTGTGTAGGCATGGGCAGCTGTCATATGCGAGTCTCGGAACAGGCGCTGGCCCTCATTGTCATTGAACCAGGACATCCCCCCCATCGCTTCAAACAAGCGGTCAACGGATGCGATACACATCTTCACCGCATAAGCTTGGTTGGTACGCCAGTAAGCCAAAGTATCAGCGGATGGGTATTCTTTGCGCTCACCGTGCTCTTTATGATCTTCCCAAGTCTTCTCAAGGAACGCACGGGCAGCAGCAACCTGATGGGTTGACTCGGCAAGGCGCATCAAGGCGGGTGTAGCCGCTCCTACTTTTGCCCCGGTATAAGCACGAACTCGGTTTTTGGTCTTTTCCTTATAGACCTCCAGCATACGCTCGGCAATCCCTAGGCTGATAGCGGCAAAACCACAGGCGAAATAAGGTCGGTATGGGGTGTAGAAGATATCGCTGTCAGGATAGAGATCGAAGCCAGCAGAGCGGCCTTCCATCATGCCTTTTGCCGTTTCTATCCGGTGTTCGGGAATAAATACATCTTTCAATACCAAGGTCTTGGTACCACTGGAGCGCATGCCTGCTGCATACCAGTCATCAATAATGGTGTATTCATGGCGCGGCACCACGCCGAAACAGTAAACCTTATTACCGCTAACATCAGTGCGGTTGAAGCCAAGAATGGCCCAATCAGCATGGTCACTGCCGCTACTCCAGCGCATATTGCCATTGAAGATCACCCCGCCCTCTGTCTCTTCCGTTTGTCCAAACGGGGCAATACTACTACTCGCCGTAGCATCTGGATTGTCGCCCCAGAACTCTTCCTGTGCCTGCTTGGAGAACATTGCCATCTGGTGGCTGTGAGTCGCAAGCAAACTGGCTCCCCATGCGGTTCCGCCACAAGCTCCCGCTAGGGCTGCAACACAATCAGTAAACTCCGGCAATGAAATTTCCGAACCCCCATAGGCTTTCGGTTGGAAAGCGCGGAAAAAGCCGACTTCACGCAATAGGCGGATATTCTCCTCCGGCGGGGTACGGTCTATTTCAGCTTGCGCCGCGTTGGCAGCAATAGTCGGTAGGATAGCTTGCATTTTTTCTAACAGGGGATTCGGTTGCTTCATGTCCAGTTCCTTATGATTGTGAGCCTTGCCGTTTCTGCTTTGCGGCTTCTTTGCATTCATTATGGGAAATGACCACGGAGTGTTAAATGGATGTTACAAGTATTCAATTGTACTTTTCGGTGATTTAGATAACATGTTAACTATCACTACTATAATAAAATCAAAATAACGGAAGGTCATGCCATGGAAGCACTTACAATCCCCAACCTGAACATTGGCAAGGTATACGACTCGCGCTATAGCGATAACGAGTTTCACCTTGAGCGGCTAAACAGTCTCGCACTCTTTTTCGGCCGCAATATGCCAACCCATTACCACGACCGTTATTACCAAATCCATTGTATTCTCGAGGGCAACACCCATGTCCTGCTCGACCAGTCCCATTACTCCATGTACGGTAAAACGTTATTTTTCACCCCGCCAACTGTGCCCCACTCTTTTGTCACCGACGATCACGCCAGCGGCTTTGTCATCACCGCCAGCCAGCAGTTGGTCTGGCGGTTATTGGATATCGAGATTGGCCGCAATGATATTGCCTCCACGGCGATGCAGCCCTTTTGTATCCCTTTACCGGAATCCTCACCGCTTGAAACGTTATTTGAAATGTTGGAGAAAGAATCGGCTGGGCAACAGTTTATGGCAGAGTCTGCCAGCCTTAGCTGGCTGCAATTGATCCTGATAGAGATAATGCGTTACGCCAACAACCAACAAGTGACGACCAGTTACCGCAGCACAGATGTCAACGTGTTCAACCAATTCAACGTATTGATAGAAGAGAACTACCGCTCCCATTGGGCACTGCCGCAATATGCCGAGCATATCGGACTCACTACCTCTAGGCTCAATGATATCTGCCGTAGGGTCAGCGGCCTGTCTTCAAAACGGTTAATCACAGATAGGATCATGCAGGAAGCGCGGCGAATGTTGTTGCTCACCGCGATGTCAATTTCTGAAGTCGGCTATGAGCTTGGCTTTACCGATCCGGCCTATTTCGCCCGCTTCTTTCGCAAAAATGCCGGGATCACAGCTTCTGCATTCCGAGAAAAAGGCAGGGACTAAAAAGCACACAGGGATACCTGTGTGCTGTATTCAATCGGTAAAGCCAATAGAGGCAAGAGCCGCTAAATGAAGATTATGGATACATCGGATCCCAGAATGGGTCATCCAACCAATTGACTGACGGCTCTGATGGGTGCGGGTCATTTTCCAACAACCAGTCATGTAGGTCCTGCTGGTGATCGGTATTAATGAAGTCGACATCGGCTTTTACCAACTCGCTCCAGATATGGTTGTTGATGTAGTCATTGCCTTCAGGTGTCGCCCAAAAACGGATCTTCTGGTTATTGGCATGGGCTTCTGTAACAATTCTTTCCAGCTCATCCAAGGCTTCTTGCGGCCACTCGCCTTTACCAAAGAAATTGCCAAACTGAGGCTGGTTAAAGTGGCTGAAGTTATTGCTGATAAGTGGCATTAGCGTTGGATCAGTTATTTCACCTAGGTCCCCCAAGCGGCCATCAACAAAAGAATAACGAATAGGCGCAGCATCCATTTGCTCAATTGGGCGATGGCCTGAAATAATCGCCGTCACAGGCCCTTGTTTAACCACGCCATTTTCATAGGTGGTGAAAATATCCGGGTACTGGCTCAGCACTTCTTCAACCGCCAGCCAGGTTTCGTAACCGCTGTCTTCGCTATCAATTTGGGTTTTGATATCAATCAGCAACACCGCAGAATGAGACCAGTTGTTGTAAAAGCGGTATTCGTTATCCCTGACATACTGCACCAAAGGCTGGATATACATATCATCAAATGACCACTCAAATACCGTTTCCCACTCATCGTGGGCCACTAGCACTTCATCATAGCCTTCCCGATAAAAGACATCGGCTTCAAAGCTACCAAAGCCCAGTTTTACTGCGCCGAAAAACGGCTCATCACGGTAGTAATCATTATGTGAATGAGAGCGTACAGTAGGGGTGACTTCCAGCCCTTTACCACTATCATCAGAGTCACTTGAATTACAGGCTGTTAGCGATAACACTGCAGCTATTACGCCAACCAGCTTAAGAATATTTTTCACAATTGCTTCCCTAAAATATGTAATGAGAATATGAACACGCGTTCACAAATCAGACGCTATATTTCAGTTGAAGCATTTCAGTTTAATGACTTTAAGGTGATGATATTTTTCTAAAAATATAAAATCCAGCCTTCTGGGAACAACCCTGTGGGAGAGAATTTGTAACCTTTGATAAGTGCCGAATGAAAAGCCGCAAGATACTTGGAGCAATATCGAATTTTTGATGAAACCCTACATTGCAAAAAGGTTAAAGCAGAGATATTCATGCCGCTTCATAAGAGCTTCATAAAGCGATATCGACACTGCTGCATCAAGGGTTAATTCAGTTAGATTTTATATTTTTCCAGACAGGCCAATAAAAAAAACCAGCACATAAGTGCTGGCCTTGATTGATTGCTCTTGAATGAGTTAAGAGCCGCAATGCAATGATTGAAAATCCATTCCCGCTTGAGAAAATGCCACTTTGATTGAGTGCAATTTGCCATCTCGGCTCAGGCTGATATAGGCGCTATCCCCCACCCATTTCACATCGACACTATCAAGTGGCTGCTGGGTATCCAAATCATGGGCCACTATCGATTTGAATGTCTTCTCCTGGCTTCGCAGCAACATATAGGACAGGTTACTGGTCGCAGGGTTATCCGGTGCCTGACCGGTGAGCAGCACTCCCTCGGCGGATATAAAGCATTGGTAAGCAGCCTCCCCCTTAATATCAAACTGCTGTGCGGCCACACCTGACACTGTTTCTATCCTGCAATCAGTCATCCGCGCCAGCGGCCCTTCTAGAGGATTATCACATTGGACAGCCAGCGGGCTTACCTGATGCTCGCCGCGCACATGCCAGGTTAAATCCAGCTGCTTGGCATGGGGGTTATGCACTTGGTTTATTTCAAGAGCCGCATCACCAAGCCATATCACGCTGCGGCGGAATCGCACATCGCGGTAGGCTTCCTCATCCCACTGCACCAAGGTATGGCTATCCAAACCGGGATGGGCTTTCGACCAATCAACCACGGTATCAAGACAGGTAACACCTTCTGTTTGTTTGAAACTCAGCACCTCGGGGATCGCCGGTGGCTGGTTTTGTTGGTTCACCGCTAGGGTATTATGCGTCGCCGTGTTCTTGTAATAGCCATAATGCAACTCGGCACCATATCCTGTTGTCCCCAGATCAGGCAGGATTTCCTTGCCGCCTCGACAGATAATGATCCCCAAACGGTCATAATGGTCATGCTCACCACCATACGGCGAATGCTTGACCAGCAGCATGTTATGAAGGGCTTCATCTTTGCAAATCGTCAATCCAACACCCGGCGCATGGATTGGCTGGGTAGAGAGTGGGGTGGCGTCTGGCAATTCATCTACGCCGTACAGCAGGGCGTCAATATTATCTCGGCTCTTGTTGTGGTAAATACTGCGCAATGCCGAAGCAAACAACGGATGCCTGAACTCACTGTAGGCATACTCGAACAAGTGGGAATGGGTAAGTACTTCCTGACCTGCAATACAATCATTCAAGCGGGGGAAGCGTCCATCAATTTGCACCAGCTTGAGAGGGAATGCCAGCATCTGGAAAAAGCTAGGGTGTTCTTTTAGTGAATACTCACTACCGCGAGCCATCATTTCATAGCCCATCAGAGCCTGAAGCGCGTAGTAGTGGTAATGGATGGAGCCTTCGAACCACAAGCCTTCACCAATAATGCCATGCTCCAGTTGGTAACGAAGGCCATAGGGGCTATTTACCGCAAAATCGATAAAGCGTTGCTCGTCCAACAGCAAGCCAATCACGCCAATGGTCGAGCTGATTTTCATTTCATGGTTATGCAGCTGGTCACTACGGTGCTGCATCATAAACTCAGCACCTTCGCGTAACAGGTTCTGCTCGATATGGGCACGCTGTTCTGCCGTAAGGCCTTCCCGGACGAAATCATAACCCCGGGCGAAATCCATATGGCAGTTTGCTTCACACAGCGTCTGGGCATTGGCTTTACCCGGACCATTGTAGGGAATACCGCCATGCTCTTCATAGTCAGGGTAATGGTCGGCATAGCCCATCAAGATTTCACGGACTTTATCGAAGTATTTCTGCTCGCCGGTTAAGTGCCACAGCAAGCCAAGTTCATTGCAGGCTTTGGAGTTCAGCCCATTGAGCCAACGCCACCATGCCCCATCATAAGGTTCGCCAGTGAACACCTTGCCGTCTACCGGGCAGCGGTGTTCCTCCGGACTATTTCTCTGCCAATCAAGGCGAACCCCATGTTCAGGGCAGAAATAATACAGATTCCATGTTGCGCGAGAATCCGGCGGAACAAGGGTGTCCGACGATAAAACTGTATGATTATTAGTAATCAGGTTATCAATAATTGCCGCGCAATCTTTGCTCTTGATCCTTGCCATTTCATCGTTTGAAAACTGCAGCATGAAATCACTCACTTTTTATGAACCGTTGTTTCAATTATACATATCACATGAAAATTGGTAGTGAAAAAAGGCCAAAAAACAAGGCAGATCACAGTTCAGACAATATCTTATCTTTATCAACAACTTAAAAAACCGCTCTTATTATTTATAAGTACCTGTTATACAAACAGTAACTGGTTGTTATTCGAAAAACGAATAACCAACAAAAACAAAATTGCGTTTCATTTTTTTGCGAAGATGATTTCGATCACGGATTTGTCTAATCATAATACATAGACTTCTCTCATAAACTTTGAACGATAAATCGCAACAGACCAATCATCATATGCAATGGTTGGCAAACCTAAGAGAGCACTATGAATATAGAGATTATGGTAATAGGCGGGTACTTCATGCTGATGGTTTTCATCAGCCTCGCCTTCAAAAAAATGGCCAGTAACTCTTCTAGCGACTACTTCCGGGGGGGAGGCCGAATGCTGTGGTGGATGGTAGGTTCCACTGCTTTCATGACCCAGTTCAGTGCCTGGACCTTCACCGGTGCTGCGGGTAAAGGCTTTAACGATGGTATGCTGGCTGCTGCCGTCTTCATCGGTAACGTACTGGCCTACGGTGTCTCTTACCTTTGGTTTGCTAAGCGCTTCCGCCAGACCCGAGTCGATACCCCGACTCAGGCAATCCGAAACCGCTTTGGTAGTACCAACGAACAATTTTTCACCTGGGCGATCATTCCCCTTAGCATCTTGAATGCCGGTGTTTGGCTAAACGGTTTGTCAGTCTTTGTCGGTGCCGCATTTGGTTTTGATATGACCACGACCATCTGGCTGACAGGTCTTGCAGTATTGGCAATCTCTCTGCTATCCGGAGCTTGGGGTGTGGTAGCCTCTGACTTCGTTCAGACCATGGTCGTTGCGGTTATCTCTGTTGCCTGTGCCATCGTTGCCCTCGTTGCTGTTGGCGGTCCAGGTGAGATTGTCACCAACTTCCCATCTGGTTTCGTAATGGGCCCAGATATGAACTACCCGCTGATTATTGTTGGTACTTTCCTGTTCTTCTTTGTCAAACAGGTCCAAAACATCAACAACATGCAGGACTCTTACCGTTTCCTCAACGCCAAAGACTCCAACAATGCGAGCAAAGCAGCATTGATGGCAATGTGCCTGATGGCAGTGGGTAGCTTGATCTGGTTCATCCCGCCATGGGCATCAGCTATCCTTTACCCTGAAGCGGCTACCCAATATGCAGCGCTAGGCGGCAAAGCCTCTGACGCGGTATACCTAGTGTTTGCTGAAAACACCATGCCTGCCGGTACTGTCGGCCTACTTGTTGCCGGTATCTTTGCAGCGACCATGTCTTCAATGGACTCAGCACTGAACCGTAACTCGGGTATCTTTGTACGCAGCTTCTGGACACCGGTTGTCTGCAAGAACAAGCCAGGTAGCGAGAAATCACAGCTACGCGTTGGCCAGATCACCTGTATCGTTAACGGCATTATCGTCATCCTTGTTGCCCAACTGTTCGCAAACCTAAAAGAGCTGAGCCTGTTCGAATTGATGATGACAGTATCAACTCTGGCTTCATCACCAATCCTAGTGCCACTGTTCATGGGTATGTTCATTAAGAAGACACCACGTTGGGCAGCTTGGGGCACCGTAGTATTCGGTATGTTCGTCTCTTGGTTGTGTGTGAATGTGTTCACTCCGGCAGCTCTTGGTGACCTGCTAGGCATCGAGTTCACTGGCCGTGAAGCATCTGAAATGCGTAACATGATTGCTATCGCCGCCCACCTATTCCTAACCGCAGGTTTCTTCTGGGCGACAACATTGTTCTACAAGGAAGACTCTTTGAATGAGCAGGAAAAAGCAGAAGTGGCGAAGTTCTTCGAGAACGTTGAAACAGAGTGTATCGCAGACAGCGAACAAGACGAGTTCGACAAAATGCAGCGTGAAAAACTGGGTACCATCACCATCATGATGGGTACAGGCCTACTGGCGATGACACTGCTGCCTAATCCACTGTGGGGACGCTTCCTGTTCCTATGCTGCGCTGGATTGATTTTGCTGGCTGGTTACTTACTCAAAAAGAGTGCCCAAAGCAAAACCCAACCCGCTGAAAACCTAGTAACGCAGAGTTAATCCACCCCCCTACTATCCAATGCCGCTTCATAACTTGAAGCGGCATTTTAGTTTGACCTAACCAGCCAAGCTGACAACGATATCGTCACGAGAAGAGTATGTTATGAAGAAGCCTTTCCTTGATCAGCACTTTCTGCTGCATACCCCTACAGCCCAGCACCTCTACCATAGCTACGCCAAAACACTTCCTATCATTGATTACCACAACCACTTGAGCGCGCAAGATATCTATCATGATATCCATTACCGCTCTATTGCCGACGCCTGGCTCTCCCATGATCACTATGTCTGGCGGGCAATGCGCAGCAACGGGATTGATGAGCATTACATTACGGGTGATGCCAGTGATTATGAGAAATTCCAGAAGTGGTGCGAAACCGTCCCATACCTTGTCGGTAACCCTTTTTATCATTGGGCCCATATGGAACTGCAGCGCTATTTCGGTGTGAACGATCTTATTTGCCCTGAAAACTGTGACAAGATTTGGCAACAATGCAACGAGCAGATCGGAGGGGATAACTTTTCTGCAAGGCGGCTATTAGCAAGGATGAATGTCGAGTCGCTGTGCACCACTGATGATCCGCTGAGCGACCTTCGCTACCATCGCCATCTGGCAGAAACCGACTTCAACATCAAAGTGCTGCCGACCTTCCGGGCCGATGATGTGTTCAACATCGACAATAGTAAGAAGTTCGTAACCTGGGTTGCCAAGCTAGCGTCAACCACAGATTCGAGGATCCACAATATCGATGAGCTTTTCAAAGCCCTGACACAGCGGTTCGAATACTTCCACCAGCATGGTTGCCGCTTATCAGACCTTGGCCTGAAGACCATCCCCTATGCAGACGGCACAGTGGAAGACGCCAACCGGGCCTTTACCAAAGCACTTGCAGGCGAGTCGCTATCAGATAAAGAGATCCATCAATTCAAAACCCAGCTATTCCAGTTCCTCGGCCAAAAAAACCATGACTTTGGCTGGGTCATGCAGATCCATATCGGGGTATTGCAAGACACCAACAAACGCCGCTTCGAGCAGCTCGGTGGGGCAACGGGTTTTAGTGCTATCGACGATACCTGCATTGCACAAAACCTTGGCAAACTCCTTAGCTCGCTGGATTACCAACACTCGATGCCGAAGACCATCTTGTACTGCCTTAACCCGAAAGATAACTATGTACTCGGAGCAATGATCGGTGCTTTCCAGGACAGCGACTGCGGGCCGGGCAAAATCCAGTTGGGGGCAGCCTGGTGGTTCAACGATCAGAAAGACGGCATTATTAACCAGTTAAAGACTTTGGGGAACTTAGGAGCTCTGGGACGATTCGTCGGCATGCTGACCGACTCAAGAAGCTTCCTCTCCTACCCCCGCCATGAGTACTTCCGCCGTATTTTATGTAACTTGGTCGGCGAGTGGGTTGAGCGAGGCGAACTGCCTGATGATGACGCTCTGCTCAAGCGCCTCATCACCGACATTTGCTATCGTAACGCCAGAGACTATTTCAAGCTCTAACCTCGCATAGCATCTACCCAACGGCTTTCTACAGAAAGCCGTTTTTGTTTAAAGCTATTAAGCCAGTTGCCTTTAACGGCAAATAAAATCAAACCTAAAAAGTAAAACACAGTTTCATTTATTTAAGTTTCAGCTCAAGGATGGTAAACTTGAGGCCTGAATATACCGACAGCCCTTTGGCATAACCATCATTACGAGGAATAGGCATGATACTCAACGCATTTAATCTTGAAGGCAAAGTCGCCGTTGTTACTGGTTGTAATCGTGGGTTGGGCCAAGGTATTACTCTAGGACTTGCCGAAGCCGGCTGTAATATTGTCGGTGTGAGCTCTTCCGGTAGCGAGGAGACCAAAGCCAAAGTCGAAGCATTGGGCCGCCAGTTTATCGATATCCGTGCCAATTTGATCAAGACCGATGATATCCCGAACATCATCGCTGCCACACTGGAGCAATTCGGTAAAATCGACATTCTGGTCAACAATGCCGGGATCATCCGCCGCGAAGATGCCATCAACTTCAGTGAGCAAGACTGGGATGATGTGATGGATATCAACCTCAAAACCACGTTTTTCCTCAGCCAGGCGGTCGCCAAACAGTTCATTGCCCAAGGTAATGGTGGCAAAATCATCAACGTCGCTTCCATGCTCTCTTTCCAGGGCGGGATCCGTGTTCCTTCTTATACAGCCTCAAAAAGTGGTGTCATGGGTGTGACCCGCCTGATGGCCAACGAATGGGCCAAGCACAACATCAATGTCAATGCGATCGCACCGGGCTACATGGCGACAGACAATACGGCCCAACTACGCGATGATGAAAAACGCAATCAGGAAATCCTCGAACGTATCCCTGCTGACCGTTGGGGCAACCCAGAAGATCTAGCTGGCCCAGCCGTTTTCCTTGCCTCTGATGCGGCCAACTATGTCAATGGCTTTACCATGGCCGTTGATGGTGGCTGGCTGGCAAGGTAAGCCATCCTCTAATATACCGACTGAATACAAAAAGGCCGGGGCAGTTCAATGCCTCGGCCTTTCGATATTTCATTTATTGGTATCGTTTCGGCGCTTAGGCTGCAACGAAGTCCTGGCGCATTGGTGTGAAGGTATCAATTAGTACGCCTGCTTTCAGACAACGGCAACCATGCAGGATCTCTGGCTCTTTGTACATAGTGTCACCCGCCTTGACGATTTTGGTGTCGTTGCCAATGGTGAATTCAAACTCACCCGATAACACGTAGGTTAGCTGCTCATGCGGGTGGGTGTGCAAGGCACCAATCGCCCCTTCCTCAAAGTGCACTTCGACCGACATCATGTTATCGCTGTGGGCCAGGATCTTACGGCTCACACCTTCACCCAGATCTTCCATCACAATATCGTTATTGAATACAAACATTTGCGTACCTTCTCTCTGGTTGTGCATTTTTCATTGATAGGTTTGCCCCAAACCCTCAGGGCAACTTGGTACACCTTACATCAAAAACTCACCAATTAAAAATAAATGAAACTTTGTTTTACTTTACGGTGAATCCAAAGCATTACCTTGAAGGTCCATTGTAAAGCCAGAGTCCACTACGCTCTCCTGAGTACCACCCGATCTAACCACTCACAAGCAAATCTATAAAAAACAAAAACTTAAAACCATACATGGTAATTCAATAAGTTACAAACCTATAAAGAAATGACGCAAAAATTGGTCTTGAATGAGCACTATCCCCCTTACTAAATGTGACGTAACTCGCTCAAAGTCACAGTTTAAATAATTTAATTTTTATTTTTTTTGAAAAGCCTTTTCATTTTTAAACCTCTATCTTATACTCAAACCATCAACGACAGAGAGATATAGTTATGAAAATCGCACTAATGATGGAAAACAGCCAAGCACCTAAGAATGCTATGGTTGCAGCTGAGCTTAACAACGTTGCAGGTGGCCTAGGCCACGACGTTTTCAACGTTGGTATGACAGATGAGAACGATCACCACCTTACCTACATCCACTTAGGTATCATGGCGAGCATTCTTCTTAACTCTAAGGCTGTAGATTTCGTCGTAACGGGCTGTGGCACAGGCCAGGGCGCATTGATGGCAAGCAACCTTCACCCAGGTGTTGTGTGTGGTTACTGCCTAGAGCCTTCGGATGCATTCCTTTTCAACCAAATCAACAACGGCAATGCTATCTCTCTAGCCTTCGCTAAAGGTTTTGGCTGGGCAGGCGAGCTGAACATCCGCTACATCTTCGAAAAAGCCTTTACTGGCAAGCGTGGCGAGGGTTACCCAATTGAGCGTGCAGCACCTCAGCAGGCAAACGCAGCAATCCTTAACGAAGTAAAAGCAGCTGTATCTAAAGATGTGGTTGAAGGCCTACGTGGGATTGACCAGGAATTGGTGAAAACTGCGGTTGGCAGCAAGCAGTTCCAGGAGTGCTTCTTCGCAAACTGCCAGGACGAAGCCATCAAAGACTACGTTCTGTCTGTACTAGAAAAGTAATTTGCCAATAGACCAATTTGATTTTGGTTTATTGACTGAAATGAAGAAGGCCCAGAGCATGCTCTGGGCCTTTTGCTATGGGGTTTATTCAATAATCTCTTTAGAGGTAAGGCTCACAGATTGCCGTTAACTCTAATGGCGAGCGAATAATAAAATCAGGCTTTGCCTGCCATGTATCCGGCCGCGCGCCGCTATAAGCCGCCGCAACGGTAATGACGGTAGAATACTGGCCGAGTTCAGATTGCAGGTTCCGGGCAAATTTCACATCCGCCTCATGGTCGCCGACATACATGATCACCTTGCCGTCAGGCTTACCAAATAACCGCTCCAGGCACTTTACACCGCCCTCAGGAGAAGGCTTCTGCCCGCCCGTCGAAACATCGTCATAGCCAATCACTGCCTTGAAATAAGTATCGACCTTCGCTTCAGAAAGTACCCCTTTGATATTCATTGCTGCGTTTTGCGAGCAAATACCATGGGGAATAACAGACAGTTTTCTAACCGTATCTTTCATCCCCTCAAAAAGGGTGACAGGCGTCGTATTGCTAAGCTGATGCTCTGCCCACATAGTGCCAGCTTGCAGCATTTCTGCCTCGGTCATACCGTAGTATTTCACGTAGAGTTCCTGCCAGTTTTTGGCAGCATGGTTTACCTGGTGGTAGGCAGTTTCGCTTTGCAGGCACTGGGGCAGGTTGTCGCCTGATAAGTGGGGGGCAACAATAGAGAGGATACGCTTGGTTATGTCGATATTCTTGGGGACAGAATTCACGATAGTGCCATCGTAATCCCATAAAATCGCATCTAGCTTCATGGCTCCCTCATGCTAGTCATTTGAAAGAGCTTACAATATATCCGATTAATTCAATGCATTCTTTCCTATGACGTCCCTGTCGGGAAACAATGCGTTGACTGATTAATATCGTTTTTCTTACGCTGTCGCGAGTTGCTGCTGGCGGTGAAGCCTTAGCATCGTTACCACATTGACGCTAAGCAGGGTCGCTTCAAGCAAGGTGCCACCAATCGAGCCCACCACAATATTGTTGCTGAGCCAGCATAGGGCACCGACAAAGAACGCCAGACGCAGCTTGATCCCTTCAAGGCAGAATAAGGCATAGGTGCCGATACAGGCCCCGGCAATGGGGAGTAAATCCAGCCAACCATCCGCTAGATAGAAGCCAACCGCCAAGTTACAGCCAATAAATAAATAGGCGAGCAGCTTGGATTGAAACTTGACCGACAAGGCGGTGCGGAAAGCCGACAGCAACGCACTGAAACCTGCGGTGACGGCACCGAGTAAGAAGAAGTGCATCATATGGTTGATATTGAATATCACCATCACCAGCTTTAGCTTCTTATCATCCTTTTGATAAAACGCCGCAATACCCAAGGCAAAGCTGACAAAGCCCAGCGCCTGGGCAAAAGATAATTCACCGAACAATGTTTTTTCCACTGGTAGTTAGCTGCCAAAACGAGCAGCTCTCAAATACGACAAAGCGGCCGCACCCCCATACAGATGCAGCCGCTTGATGTCTTGTTGCGATTAACGTGCTAGCCAGCCGCCATCAACAGCCACGGTATAACCGTTAACATAAGAAGCCGCATCAGAAGCTAGGAACACACAAGGACCCGCCAGATCTGCAGGCTCGCCCCAACGATCCGCAGGGATACGCTCTAGGATTTCGGCATTACGCTTCTCATCGGCACGTAGCTGCGCGGTGTTGTTGGTCGCCATGTAACCCGGAGCAATCGCGTTGACATTGATGTTGTGCTTCGCCCACTCGTTGGCCATCAGGCGAGTCACGCCCATTACGCCGCTTTTCGATGCCGTGTATGACGGTACGCGGATACCACCTTGGTAAGACAGCATCGATGCAATATTGATGATCTTGCCGCCATGCCCCTGAGAAATGAACTGCTTGGCGACTGCCTGAGACATGAAGAACAGCGACTTGATGTTGATATTCATTACATCGTCCCAATCTTGCTCGCTGAAATCAATCGCGTCGTTGCGGCGGATGATGCCGGCGTTATTAACCAGGATGTCGATCTTGCCGAACTTTGTCACCGCCTGATCAACAATGCCTGCAATGTCATCGGTTTTCATCAGGTTGGCACGGATATCCAGGAACTCGCGGCCAGTGGCTTTGATTTTCTCAATCGTTTCTGTTGGCTCAACAATGTTGACACCCACAATGTCACAACCTGCTTGTGCCAGGCCCAGCGCCATACCTTGTCCAAGACCGGTATCACAGCCGGTTACGATGGCAACTTTACCTTCTAGGTTGAATGTATTCAGAATCATGTCATTTCCTCGATATGTGTTCCCGGCTCCAACGCCCTGAACAAGATGTTTGTGTTCCGTTGATGTGGTTGCACTATAACAACACTGAAAAACCTCATCAAGTTTTTTGAAAAGCTGTTTTATTTTTGATTGCTCAGCTTTGATCGCAGTCACACAAACAAGGGGAATTCGCGTTGATTCATATTTTTTGAAAAAGGTTTTCATAAAAATAGATACACAAAAAGTTAGAACGTATAATGCACAGAACAACGAATATAAAGAAAGGAAAGATAGATGGAATCCGCAAAACAGCCTGAAGCCGTCTCCTCGGTGATGAAGGTATTCGGTATCCTTCAGGCCCTGGGCGAACAAAAAGAGATCGGCGTAACCGAGCTGTCTCAGCGCCTAATGATGTCTAAAAGTACGGTTTACCGCTTCCTGCAAACCATGAAGATGCTGGGCTATGTTTCCCAAGAAGGTGAGACTGATAAGTATGCGCTGACTTTGAAACTGTTCGAGCTAGGAGCGACATCATTGGAGCATGTCGACCTGGTTGACCTATGTGACAAAGAGATGCAGCTTATCTCGCAGCAGACCAACGAGGCCCTTCACCTTGGTGCGCTGGATGAGAATGCCATCATCTACATCCACAAGATTGATTCAGGCTACAACCTGCGTATGCAGTCGCGCATCGGCCGTCGTAACCCACTCTACAGCACCGCAATCGGCAAGGTCCTTTTGGCTTACCGCAGCGAAGAGTTCACCCGCAACGCGCTGGAAGGTGTCGACTTTGTTAAGCATACTGACAAAACGCTGGAGAATATCGATCAACTACTTAGCGAGTTGAAAGCCGTTAAAGAGCAGGCCTTTGCTGAAGATAACGAAGAGCAAGAGCCAGGCCTTCGCTGCATGGCGGCCCCTGTTTTTGACCGCTTTGGTAATGTGATTGCCGGCCTGTCGATCTCGCTACCAACCATCCGTTTTGATGAAAAGCGTAAGTCCTACTACGTAGAGCTGCTACAAAATGCTAGCCGTAAGGTGTCAGAACAACTAGGTTTTCATAACTACCCGCAATAAATAGAAACATAATTTCATTTTTATTGACTTATTAAGCCTTCTTGTTGAAAATACCCTCAATGACCAATCTTGAGGGTATTTTTATGGCTTTAAATCGTGTTGCTGTGATCGGTGAATGTATGGTCGAACTGCAGCGTAAAGGCGAGCTTATCAAACAGAGCTTTGGTGGCGATACGCTAAATACTGCACTTTACCTTTCCCGCTTGACCCACCAGCATGGCGTCGAGACGAGCTACATCACTGGGCTTGGTACCGACAGCTTCAGCCGCGATATGCTTGCCCAGTGGCAGCAAGAGCACATCAATACCGAATTGGTCTTCCAGTCAGAAGAAAAGAACCCCGGCCTTTACCTGATCGAAACTGACGATACTGGTGAGCGCACCTTCCATTACTGGCGCAATGACTCTGCTGCGCGTTACTGGCTGGAAAATATCGATACCAATGCCTTGGTTGAGAAACTGACCGGTTTCGAAATGCTTTACCTAAGCGGTATTAGCCTGGCCATTTTGCCTGAGACAGCCCTCGAACGACTTTTCGAGGTACTGAAAGCCTGCAAAGCCCAAGGCAGCAAGATTGTTTTCGACAATAACTACCGCCCTCGCCTATGGCAAAGCGCCGATATCGCCGCCAAGCACTACCAGACCATGCTTTCCCTGACCGATATCGCCCTGCTGACCTTCGATGATGAAATCATGCTTTACGGCGAGCACTCTGTTGAAGATTGTATCGCCCGTACCCAACAGTGCGGCGTTGGTGAAATCGTAATCAAGCGCGGCGCGGAAGACTGCCTTGTGATAACAAGCGACAACTGCCAATCTGTTGCTGCTACCAAAGTCGACAATGTAGTTGATACCACCGCAGCGGGTGACTCTTTTAGTGCCGGTTACCTGGCAACACGCCTCACCGGCGGCAACACCGAACAAGCGGCAAAAAATGCCCACTTATTAGCTGGCACCGTGATCCAACATCAGGGCGCCATTATTCCAGCCACAGCAATGCCTGTGTTATTCAATTCGAATTAAGGAAGACATCATGACTACGCTAAACGCTCGCATGGCCGAGCTGAAAGTTATCCCTGTAATTGCTATCAAAGACGCAGACAAAGCCGTGAAACTGGCAGAAGTACTGTCTGAGAACGGCCTACCTTGCGCCGAGGTAACTTTCCGTACAGAGGCGGCAGCGCAAGCTATCCGCAACATGCGTGATGCTTTTCCTGACATGCTAATTGGTGCAGGTACAGTACTGAATGCCGATCAAGTTGACCAAGCCATTGATGCCGGCGTTGATTTCATCGTAAGCCCGGGCTTCAACCCAACGACTGTGAAATACTGCCAGCAGCGTGAAATGCCTATCATCCCAGGTGTTAACAACCCAAGCATGGTTGAGCAGGCAATGGAACTGGGTCTTGATACCCTGAAGTTCTTCCCAGCTGAGCCTTCAGGCGGTGTGAACATGCTAAAAGCAATGACTGCAGTTTACCCTGTCAGCTTCATGCCAACGGGTGGTGTAAGCCCGGCTAACGTTAAAGACTACTTGGCAGTGAAATCTGTTTTCGCTTGTGGCGGTACGTGGATGGTTCCAGGCAACCTTATCGATGAAGAGCGTTGGGACGAACTAGCCGTACTAGTAAAAGAAGTGGCGAACGTTGTTGCTTAAGAGGCTAGAGGCTAGAGGCTAGAGGCTAGAGGCTAGAGTGATATGACCCCCGTAAAGTAGACACGGGGGTTAATTTCTCAGTTCGTACATCATGGGACTCAGTCCACCATTAGTCCCATGCCTTCTGACTACATTGT
>NZ_JACSOF010000047.1:0-41174 GCF_014349205.1 Photobacterium sp. BZF1 | reverse complement strand
CCACAGAACCACAGAACCACAGAACCACAGAACCACAGAACCACAGAACCACAGAACCACAGAACCACAGAACCGTTTTTACAAAAACAAAAAAGGCCCCGAAGGGGCCTTTCATTTAGCTGTTCATGCTAATCGCTTATCACTCACGCTCATGCAGCGGGCTGAACTCGCGCTGGTTGTAACCGGTGTACAACTGGCGAGGACGGCCGATACGGTTGCCCGGATCGTTGTGCATTTCGTTCCAGTGGGCGATCCAGCCGATGGTACGGGACATCGCGAAGATAACCGTAAACATAGATACCGGAATACCAATTGCTTTCAGAATGATACCTGAGTAGAAATCGACGTTCGGGTACAGTTTCTTCTCGATGAAGTACTCGTCCGATAGGGCGATACGCTCAAGCTCCATAGCAACATCCAATAGCGGATCCTGAATGTTCAGCTCCTGCAATACATCGTGGCATGCTTCGCGCATTACTGTTGCACGTGGGTCGTAGTTCTTGTAGACACGGTGACCGAAGCCCATTAGGCGGAATGGGTCATCCTTGTCTTTTGCACGTTCAACGAACTCTGGGATCTTGTCGACACTGCCGATTTCTTCCAGCATCTTCAAGCAGGCCTCGTTGGCACCACCGTGTGCTGGGCCCCAAAGTGACGCGATACCCGCTGCAATACAGGCAAATGGGTTAGCACCCGATGAACCTGCAAGGCGAACAGTAGATGTTGATGCATTTTGCTCGTGGTCAGCGTGTAGGGTAAAGATCTTATCCATTGCACGAGCCACCACTGGGCTGACTTCGTACTCTTCACACGGCGTTGCAAACATCATATGCAGGAAGTTTTCTGCATAATCCAAGTCGTTACGCGGGAAGATAAATGGTTGACCGATAGAGTATTTGTAACACATTGCTGCTAGTGTCGGCATTTTCGACAATAGGCGGAACGCAGTGATTTCACGGTGGGTATCGTTATTGATATCCAGTGAATCATGGTAGAACGCAGCAAGTGCACCCACCACACCACACATAACAGCCATAGGGTGAGCATCACGGCGGAAACCGTGGAAGAAGCTTGAGATCTGCTCATGCACCATGGTGTGACGCGTCACAGTGGTACGGAATGTTTCGTACTGCTCGCGGGTCGGAACCTCTCCGTAAAGAAGAATGTAACACACTTCCAAGTAGTCGGCGTTATTGGCCAATTGGTCAATCGGGTATCCGCGGTGAAGCAGAATACCTTTGTCACCATCAATGTAAGTAATTTGAGATTCACAAGATGCAGTGGCTAGAAAACCAGGGTCGAATGTAAAATAACCGTTAGCTCCAAGCTTACGTACATCAATTACTTCAGGCCCTTCAGTGCCCCCGATAATCGGCAGTTCGACGGGTGCTTTCCCTTCAATGTGAAGAGTAGCTTTCTTGTCTGCCATAACAATCTCCTTTGTTTTTTATAATCCTAATCCAAGGCGGATGTACATTTGTTGTACCGATCAGCGACCCAAATGTCAATTTTTGTGCTTGCTTGTGTGCGCTTGTTAATAAGTTTGCACAAAATAGTGCAAATTTCTAAAACCGTGTTAGAGGTCATGTAACGGGGTTTGTATTTGATTGTTGCGAGGCGTATACTCGCGGCAGGTCTCTGGTTCTGCCGCCGCCAGACGCAAATGCCAAAGTTATCAATAATTAGAGTAAGTTAGGGAAGGCACAGTTTTACATGTAATATGTAGAACATTATTGCAACCTCGGGTTACGTTTATGTTAACGCACTTGTTCGGCATAAGTAGAAACAGGGAGTGATAACAATAACAATGCTTCAATGGAGCTGAGTGGGCAATCACCGTGAAAGTAAATAAGCCAAGACCTGTAAATCTCGACCTACAGACGATTCGCTTTCCCCTTACAGCGATAGCGTCAATCCTACATCGCGTCTCCGGCGTGATCACCTTTGTAGCTGTAGCAATCCTGCTATGGTTGCTGGGCCTCTCTTTATCATCTCCCGAAGGCTTCGCCAGTGCAGCCGGCATAGTGAACAGTTTCTTCGCTAAGTTCGTACTATGGGGCGTGCTGACGGCGTTGTTCTACCACATTGTGGTAGGCATCCGTCACCTAATGATGGACATGGGATATTTCGAAGAGATGGAAACCGGTATCAAAAGTGCCAAAGTCAGCTTTGTCATTGTCGGTGTTCTGTCTCTGTTTGCAGGAGGCCTGGTATGGTAAATAACGTCTCAACAATTGGTCGCAACGGTATTCATGATTTTATCCTGATCCGTGCCACCGCCATCATCCTTACGCTTTACACCCTTTATATGGTGGGCTTTTTTGCCTTTGGACCTGAACTGACTTTCGAAACCTGGAGTGCCTTTTTTGGCAAGCTCAGTACCAAGGTGTTCACCATGTTGGCTTTGCTGTCGATCTTAATCCATGCATGGATTGGTCTGTGGCAAATACTGACCGATTACATTAAGCCTGCCGCCCTGAGAGCGGGTATCCAATTTGGTGTAGTTGCTGTTCTTTTTATTTACCTGTTCTCAGGTTTCTTCATTGTGTGGGGTGCGTAAGTGAGTATTGCAGTTCGAGAGTTTGATGCAGTTGTAATTGGTGCTGGTGGTGCAGGTATGCGCGCAGCACTACAAATTTCTGAGCAGGGCTTAAAATGTGCACTGCTTTCCAAAGTTTTCCCTACACGTTCCCACACCGTTTCCGCGCAGGGCGGGATCACCGTTGCGTTGGGTAACTCCCACCCGGACAACTGGCAGTGGCATATGTACGATACCGTTAAGGGCTCTGATTATATCGGTGACCAGGACGCGATCGAGTACATGTGCAAAAATGGCCCTAAATCAGTGATTGAACTTGAAAAAATGGGCCTGCCGTTCTCTCGTTTCGATAACGGGACTATCTACCAGCGTCCATTTGGCGGTCAGTCGAAAGAGTTCGGTGGTGAGCAGGCTGCGCGTACTGCGGCGGCAGCTGACCGTACGGGTCATGCTTTGCTTCACACCCTTTACCAGCAAAACGTCAAGCACAAAACGACGATTTTCTCTGAGTGGTATGCACTGGATTTGGTGAAAAACCAAGATGGCGCCATCTTGGGTTGTACTGCGCTATGCATGGAAACCGGTGAGATCTGTTACTTCAAGTCGAAGGCAACTATTCTCGCGACAGGTGGTGCGGGCCGAATCTATGCCTCTACGACCAATGCCCACATCAACACCGGTGATGGTGTTGGTATGGCGCTACGTGCCGGTGTCCCTATGCAGGACATGGAAATGTGGCAGTTCCACCCGACAGGTATTGCAGGTGCCGGTGTATTGGTGACTGAAGGTTGTCGTGGTGAAGGTGGCTACCTACTTAACAAAGACGGTGAGCGCTTCATGGAGCGTTATGCGCCGAATGCCAAAGACTTGGCAGGCCGTGACGTTGTTGCCCGCTCAATGATGGTAGAAATCCGTGAAGGCCGCGGTTGTGATGGTCCTTGGGGTCCACATATAAAGCTGAAGATGGATCACCTGGGTAAAGATGTGCTTGAGTCGCGCTTACCAGGCATTTGTGAGCTATCTCGCACCTTTGCCCACGTCGATCCGGTTAAAGAGCCAATCCCTGTTATCCCAACCTGTCACTACATGATGGGTGGCGTACCAACCCAGGTTTCCGGTCAGGCTATCAAGCAGACTGCGACGGGGGCCGATGTTGAAGTGCAAGGCTTGTTTGCCTGTGGTGAAATTGCCTCGGTGTCTGTCCACGGTGCTAACCGCCTTGGCGGTAACTCACTGCTTGACTTGGTGGTATTCGGCCGTGCGACTGGCCTGCACCTGGGTGAGACTTTGCTGGCGCAAGCTGAAGCACGCCCGGCAACTGATTCAGATATCGAAGCTTCCCTTGCCCGTGTCAACCGCTGGAACAACACCCAGAAAGGCGAAGATCCGGTTCAGATCCGCAAAGATCTGCAAACTTGTATGCAGAATAACTTCTCGGTATTCCGTGAAGGCGAAGCAATGGCAACCGGCTTGGAAGAGCTGAAAGTGATCCGTGAGCGCCTGAAAGAAGCGCGCCTTGACGATACCTCGACAGAATTCAATACCCAGCGTATTGAGTGTCTGGAGCTAGAAAACTTGATGGAAACGGCCTATGCAACGGCGGTGGCGGCGAATTACCGTACCGAAAGCCGTGGTGCCCATGCCCGTTTCGACTTCCCTGAGCGCGACGATGCACAATGGCTATGTCACTCTATCTACAACCCTGAGACAGAAGAGATGTCCAAGCGTGATGTCAACATGACACCAATTCATCGTGAGGCATTTCCGCCTAAAGCGCGTACATACTAAGGGGAGGATAAAACTATGAAACTGAATTTCTCGATTTACCGCTACAACCCTGATGTAGACAACGCACCGCACATGAAGGGCTACACCCTTGAGGTCCCTGAAGGTTCGGACATGATGGTGCTTGATGCGCTGATTTTGCTAAAAGAACAAGATCCTTCTTTGTCGTTCCGTCGTTCGTGCCGTGAAGGGGTCTGTGGCTCCGACGGTATCAATATGAACGGTAAGAATGGCCTGGCTTGTATCACACCGCTCTCGGCACTGACTGACCAGAGCACGATTGTGATCCGTCCGTTGCCGGGCCTGCCAGTTATCCGTGACTTGATCATCGATATGGAGCAGTTCTATACCAACTACGCCAAAGTGAAACCATTCCTGATTGATGAGGGTGCCCAGCCGCCTGCACGTGAAAACCTGCAGATGCCAGAAGAGCGTGCCCATCTTGATGGTTTGTACGAGTGCATCATGTGTGCTTGCTGTTCAACGTCGTGCCCATCTTTCTGGTGGAACCCGGATAAATTCATCGGACCAGCTGGCCTGTTGGCTGCTTATCGCTGGCTAATTGATAGTCGTGATACGGCAACTGATGAACGTTTATCCGATCTGGACGACGCTTTTAGCGTTTTTCGTTGCCATGGCATCATGAACTGTGTAAATGTTTGTCCTAAAGGGTTAAATCCGACGAAAGCGATTGGACACATCAAGTCGATGCTGCTCAAGCGCGCGGTATAAATATAAGTATTATCGATATGCTGGCTTCATGATTCGCTCTCAGGAGCCAGCCTCAATTCCGGTCACCGAGCCGGGAAAATGGCGATAACTAGTGGTTAAGGGAAAACAATGCAGAACGGCGTTATGAAGGCTTGGCTTGAGTCTTCACACCTGGCTGGCGCCAATGCAACTTATGTAGAGGAACTCTACGAGTTGTATCTTAGCGACCCAGAATTAGTAGATGAAGAATGGCGTCACGTGTTCAGTGATCTGCCTGTTGTGAATGAGACGGTTGTTGAACAGCCTCACTCACGTGTTCGTGACTATTTCCGGCGTCTAGCGAAGGAAACAACCCATCTAAGTGCTACCGTCAGCGATCCAGATGTTGATGCTAAGCAGGTTAAGGTATTGCAGTTAATCAACGCATACCGTTTCCGCGGGCACCAGCACGCAAACTTAGATCCGTTGGGGCTATGGCAGCAGGAGCGAGTATCCGACCTCGATCCTGAATTCCATAACCTAACCGTCGATGACTTCAACGAGACATTCAATGTCGGTTCTTTTGCCATCGGGCAGGAGACCATGAAGTTATCAGAACTTTATGACGCGCTGAAGAAGACCTACTGTGGTTCGATTGGTGCGGAATACATGCATATTACAAACACTGATGAAAAACGCTGGCTTCAGCAGCGTCTTGAGTCGGTTGTTGGGCGTGGTTCCTTCTCCAAGGAAGAAAAAATGACTTTCTTGGATGAGTTGACTGCTGCAGAAGGGTTGGAGCGCTACTTGGGCGCGAAATTCCCCGGCGCGAAGCGATTCTCGCTCGAAGGGGGCGATGCCCTGATCCCTATGGTCAAAGAACTGATCCGCTACGCAGGTACCAATGGTGCCCGTGAAGTGGTTGTTGGTATGGCTCACCGTGGTCGACTGAACATGCTGGTCAACGTTCTGGGTAAAAAGCCGCAGGACCTGTTTGACGAGTTTGCCGGTAAGCATGATGAGACATGGGGTACCGGTGATGTGAAATATCACCAAGGCTTCTCGGCTGACTTTGCTACACCAGGTGGTGACGTACATCTCGTGTTGGCATTCAACCCGTCGCACCTGGAAATTGTAAACCCTGTGGTGGTTGGCTCGGTTCGAGCAAGGCAGGACCGCCTGGGCGATAAAGATGGATCTCAGGTATTGCCTATTACTATCCACGGTGACTCGGCCATTGCTGGTCAGGGCGTTGTGGCAGAGACGTTCAATATGTCTCAGTCACGCGGCTACCGTGTTGGTGGTACGGTGCGTATCGTGGTGAACAACCAGATTGGTTTTACCACATCTAACCCGAATGATACCCGCTCGACCCAATACTGTACTGATATTGCCAAAATGGTGCAGGCTCCGATCTTCCATGTTAACGCCGATGATCCAGAAGCCGTTGCTTTCGTTACCCGTATTGCCCTTGATTTCCGTAACACCTTCAAGCGAGATGTAGTGATTGATTTGGTGTGTTACCGCCGTCATGGTCACAACGAAGCGGACGAGCCGAATGCGACTCAACCGTTGATGTACCAGAAAATCAAGAAGCACCCGACACCGCGTAAGATTTATGCAGATGCCCTGACTGATGCAGGTACGGTGGATCTGGAAACCGCAACGTCTTTGATCAACGAATACCGTGATGCCCTTGACCGCGGTGAATGTGTAGTTAAAGAGTGGCGTCCGATGAAGCTGCATTCTGTTGACTGGGAACCATATATTGGCCATGACTGGACCGTTGATTGGGATCATCAGGTTGACTATGGTCGCCTGCAAGAACTTGCTCACCGTGTCTGCCAATTCCCTGATAGCCATAAGCTGCAAAGTCGTGTCCAAAAGCTATACAACGACCGCATGGCGATGGCTGAAGGTGAAAAGGCGGTTGACTGGGGGATGGCAGAAACGTTGGCATATGCCACTTTGGTTGATGAAGGTAAGCGTATCCGTATTACCGGCCAGGACTCAGGTCGTGGTACCTTCTTCCACCGTCATTCGGTGCTACATAATCAGGGTGATGCCAGTACTTATATCCCGCTGGCCAATATCCATGATAAACAAGGTACTTTCCAGGTCTTTGACTCGGTACTTTCCGAAGAAGCTGTTTTGGCCTTTGAATATGGTTATGCAACCGCAGAGCCTAGCGGCCTGACCCTTTGGGAAGCACAATTTGGTGACTTTGCCAATGGCGCTCAGGTTGTAATTGACCAGTTCATTAGCTCCGGTGAACAGAAGTGGGGCCGTATGTGTGGCCTGACAATGCTACTTCCGCATGGTTATGAAGGGCAGGGGCCTGAACACTCATCGGCTCGCCTGGAGCGTTATCTACAGCTGTGTGCTGAGCAGAATATGCAGGTGGTGATCCCATCGACACCGGCTCAGGTTTACCACATGCTGCGCCGACAGGTTGTTCGCCCGATGCGTCGTCCGCTGGTGGTTATGTCGCCGAAGTCATTGCTGCGTCACCCGCTATGTACATCCAGTCTGGATGAACTGGCAAGCGGTAATTTCCAGCCTGCTATTGGTGAGATAGACGACCTAGACCCGAAACAGGTCAAGCGCGTGGTCTTCTGTTCAGGTAAGGTGTATTTCGACCTGCTAGAACAGCGCCGTAAAAACGAGCAGACGGATGTGGCCATTGTTCGTATCGAGCAACTTTACCCATTCCCTAAAGAAGATGTTGAAGCTGCCTTGGCAGATTATCAGCACGTTACTGATTTTATTTGGTGTCAGGAAGAGCCTCAGAACCAAGGTGCGTGGTACTCCAGCCAGCACAATTTCCGTTCTGCACTTCCGGCCGGCGCCCAGCTTGAATATGCAGGCCGCCCGGCTTCAGCATCACCGGCTGTAGGTTACATGTCGGTTCACCTGAAACAGCAAAAAGCGTTGATTGAAGACGCACTAACAATAGATTAATAAGAACTGGAACAAAAAGGACAAAGCCGATATGACGATCGAAATTCTGGTTCCCGATTTACCTGAATCAGTTGCAGACGCAACAGTAGCGACTTGGCACAAGCAGCCAGGTGATGCTGTCACCCGTGATGAAGTTCTGGTTGATATCGAAACAGACAAAGTGGTGTTGGAAGTACCAGCACCGGAAGACGGTATTCTTGAAGCAATTCTAGAAGACGAAGGTACCACCGTACTGACTAAGCAGTTGATCGGTAAGATCAAAGCGGGCGCAGTTGCCGGTGAGCCAACAAAAGATGTTCCTGCAGAAGCAGAATCGTCGCCTAACAAGCGCAACACTGCAGCGCTGGGTGATGAGACCAATGAAGCATTGAGCCCAGCGGTTCGCCGCCTGCTGGCTGAGCACAATATCAGTGCAGCCGATGTGAAAGGTACCGGTGTTGGTGGTCGCATCACTCGTGAAGATGTTGAAGCGTTCGTGAAAGAAGGTAAGCCGGCTCCAGCGCCTGTGGCACCTGCTGTTGAAGCGAAGGTTGAAGCACCGATTGGCCACCGTAGCGAAAAGCGTGTCCCAATGACCCGCCTACGTAAACGTGTTGCTGAGCGCCTGCTTGAAGCGAAGAACAGCACAGCGATGCTGACGACGTTCAACGAAGTAAACATGAAACCAATCATGGATCTGCGCAAGCAGTACAAAGATATCTTCGAAGAGCGCCACGGTATCCGTTTGGGCTTTATGTCTTTCTACGTGAAAGCGGTTGTTGAAGCCCTGAAGCGCTTCCCAGAAGTGAATGCGTCTATCGACGGTGACGACATTGTTTACCATAACTTCTTTGATGTCAGCATTGCGGTCTCCACACCGCGTGGCTTGGTGACACCAGTTCTACGTGACTGTGACAAGCTGAGCTTGGCCGAGATTGAGAAAGGTATTCGTGAGTTGGCGATCAAGGGCCGTGACGGCAAACTGACCGTTGATGAGCTTACTGGCGGCAACTTCACTATCACTAACGGCGGTGTATTCGGCTCATTGATGTCGACACCAATTATCAACCCGCCGCAGTCAGCGATTTTGGGTATGCACAAAATCCAAGACCGCCCAATGGCTGTGGATGGCAAGGTAGAAATCCTACCTATGATGTACCTGGCACTGTCTTATGACCACCGTTTGGTTGATGGTCGTGAGTCAGTGGGCTACCTAGTTACCATCAAAGAGTTACTTGAAGATCCAACACGCCTGCTTCTAGACGTGTAACCCTGCAGGCAGGCCAGTGAGGCTCGACAGTTGGCCTGCCATTTTTGCAGTTACAATCGAAGAAGTACCGAAGAGTACTTCACATGGATATAACGATTCCCCAAGGGATATGAAAACGGATAGAACATCATGAATTTGCATGAATATCAGGCGAAACAGCTGTTCGCCGAGTACGGTCTGCCAGTTCCAGAAGGTTACGCTTGCGACACGCCACAAGAAGCAGCAGAAGCTGCAGGTAAAATCAGTGGTGACAAATGGGTCGTGAAATGTCAGGTACATGCCGGTGGTCGTGGTAAAGCGGGCGGCGTGGAACTGCACGACACCAAAGAAGGTATCAAAGGTTTTGCCCAGAAGTGGCTGGGTAAGAACCTGGTGACGTACCAGACTGATGCAAATGGCCAACCAGTGACAAAAATCCTGGTTGAAGAAGCCTCCAACATTGCCAATGAACTGTACCTTGGTGCGGTTGTTGACCGTGGTACACGTCGCATCGTGTTCATGGCGTCAACGGAAGGCGGTGTAGAAATCGAAAAAGTGGCTGAGGAAACCCCTGAGCTAATCCACAAAGCAGCGATTGACCCACTTGTTGGTCCTCAGCCTTACCAAGGCCGTGAGCTAGCTTTCAAACTGGGCCTTAAAGGTGACCAGATCAAGCAGTTCACCAAGATCTTCCTAGGCCTTGGCAACATGTTTGCTGATTACGATCTTGCCCTGCTAGAAATCAACCCATTAGTGATCACCGGTGATGACAACCTGCTTTGTCTTGACGGTAAGATCAACATTGATTCCAATGCCCTTTATCGTCAGCCTAAGCTTCGTGAAATGCACGATCCTTCGCAGGAAGATGAGCGTGAAGCGCATGCAGCACAGTGGGAGCTAAACTACGTCGCGCTTGATGGTAACATCGGCTGTATGGTTAACGGTGCTGGCCTTGCAATGGGTACCATGGATATCGTCAACCTACACGGCGGACAGCCTGCCAACTTCCTTGATGTGGGCGGCGGTGCTACTAAAGAGCGTGTTACCGAAGCGTTCAAGATCATCCTGTCTGATACCAATGTTAAAGCGGTATTGGTTAACATCTTCGGTGGTATCGTCCGTTGTGACCTGATTGCCGAAGGTATTATTGGTGCGGTCGAAGAAGTGGGTGTTGAAGTCCCTGTCGTCGTTCGCCTTGAAGGTAACAATGCGGTGCTAGGAGCGGAAACCCTAGCGAAGAGTGGTTTGAACATCATTGCTGCGACTTCCCTAACTGAAGCAGCGGAAAAAGTTGTTGCTGCAGCGGAGGGTAAATAATGTCTGTTCTAATTAATAAAGATACCAAGGTGATCTGTCAGGGTTTTACTGGCGGTCAAGGTACATTCCACTCAGAACAAGCGATTGAGTACGGAACACAGATGGTCGGTGGTGTATCACCGGGTAAAGGCGGTACGACTCACCTAGGCCTGCCAGTGTTCAATACTGTGCGTGAAGCGGTTGAAGCCACTGGCGCAACAGCGACAGTTATCTACGTACCGGCTCCATTCTGTAAAGATGCGATCCTAGAAGCAATTGATGCAGGTATCGAGCTGATTGTAACTATCACTGAAGGTATCCCAACACTGGACATGCTTGATGTGAAAGTACGCCTTGATGAAGCTGGCGTGCGTATGATTGGTCCAAACTGCCCGGGTGTGATTACACCAGACGAGTGTAAGATCGGTATCATGCCAGGTCACATCCACAAAGCAGGTAAAGTCGGTATCGTATCTCGTTCAGGTACACTAACTTACGAAGCTGTTAAGCAGACGACAGATGAAGGTTTCGGCCAGTCGACCTGTGTTGGTATCGGTGGTGACCCAATTCCGGGTTCAAACTTTATCGACGTGCTGGAGCTGTTTGAAAAAGATCCGGCGACTGAAGCTATCGTGATGATCGGTGAGATCGGCGGTACAGCGGAAGAAGAAGCCGCAGCTTACATCAAAGATAACGTCACTAAGCCTGTTGTGTCTTATATTGCGGGTGTTACGGCGCCTCCTGGTAAGCGTATGGGCCACGCGGGTGCGATTATCTCTGGCGGTAAAGGTACTGCAGAAGATAAGTTCCAGGCACTGGAAGCGGCAGGCGTTAAGACCGTGAAGAGCCTAGCAGACATCGGTAAAGCACTACGTGAAGTCACTGGTTGGTAATCCTTTAGCTCCAAAGCGATACCGATAGACTCTAATGAAACCCGCCATTTGGCGGGTTTTTTTATTGGGCTACACCTGACGGGATGTGTATATGCTTAGGAGAGGCAAGTGACCGGAGGGCTGACAGTGAGAAAGGTGGCCTTACTGATGATAATCGCGTTAAGTTCGGCATTTAGCGTAGCGAAAGAAGACAAGGAAGGTTACGAGACCTGCATTCTTGAGTATGTGTCTTTGGCTGAAAATGGTACATCAGCCAACTTGATGACCAATGCCTGCCATCGGCTTTATATCGATAACTTCATGTTATCGGACAAAGATGAGGCGTATTTCCAATGCCTGCTCGATTACCTGCCAGAAACCAAGCACCTACGGACAGCAATGCAAGTAAAGAGCACGTGTAACAGCCGTCACCGTAGTTTGTTTAACTAATAAGCGAGGCTTTTTTTGGGCTCGTAGTGTCTAGGTTTAAAAGGGTAGCGTTGCCTTGGAGGCTGAGAAGGACAGCAGCCCGGGAAGGGCTGCTGTTAAGTTAGTGATATTAGGCTTCGGCTCGCTTGAACTGGCTTAGCAGGAACAAAGCTGCGGCTGCTACCACAACGGACGGACCCGCCGGAGTGTCATAGTGCCAAGACATGGCCAGACCACACATAACGGCAATTATGCCCAATACTGACGCCAGTGCTGCCATCATCTCTGGGCTGCGAGAGAATTTGCGGGCAGTTGCGGCAGGGATGATCAGCAGGGAAGTAATGATCAGTGCGCCGACAAACTTCATCGCAACAGCAATGACCATACCCACCATCAACATTAATAGCAGGCGCATCAGATCAACATTGACCCCTTCGACCTGTGCCAACTCTTCGTTGATAGTCATCGAAAGCAGCGGACGCCAGAGGGTGATCAACATTATCATAACGATGGCACCGCCACTGTAGATCCACAGTAGATCTGAAGGGGTAACGGCAAGTAGATCACCGAACAGGTAGGCCATAAGGTCGATACGGACATGGTCAAGAAAGCTGACCGCGACCATACCCAGTGATAAGGCACTATGAGCCAGAATACCCAAGAGGGTATCGGTCGCTACATACTTTTGCTTCTGCAAGCTTACCAAGATCACCGCCAGTGCCATACAGCAAATAAACAGCGCCAGGTTAAGGTTGATATTGAAAAGGAAACCCAGCGCAATGCCCAGCAGTGAGGCGTGGGACAGGGTATCGCCAAAATAGGCCATCTTTCGCCAGACGACGAAAGAGCCAAGTGGGCCGGAAAGGGCGGCGATGCCAATGCCCGCAATCAGTGCGGGAAGCAATAAATCAAGCATTGTTGCTCTCTTGTCGTTCGTTATTTTGGTGCTCGTGCTGACAGGGGCCAACAGGGTTGCCAGACAAATCATGTTCGTGGTTGTGGTGATGTTGGTACAATGCCAGTTGTTCACACTGGTGGCGACCGAACAGGGCCACATAAGAAGGGTGGTTAGTGATCATTTCCGGCTCACCAGAGCAACAGATGTGGTGATGCAGGCAGATAACATGGTCGGTTTTAGCCATAACCAAGTGTAGATCGTGCGAAACCATTAAGATGGCGCAATTGAGCTTGTCACGCAAAGATTGGATTAGGCTATACAACTCTAGTTGGCCATTAACATCAACCCCCTGCACCGGTTCGTCCAGCACCAGCAGATCTGGTTGTTGTAGCAATGCCCGCGCTAACAGCACACGTTGTGTTTCCCCCCCAGAGAGGGAATGCATATTGCTATGGTGCAGGTGTTTGCCGCCTACCAGTTCAAGGGAGTCAAGCCGTTGGGACTCACTATACCGGCCAGCCAAGCGCATGAAACGATCAACTGTTAGCGGAAGCGTGGTGTTAAGTGACAGTTTTTGCGGCACATAGCCTATCCGTAGTCCTTTCTGGCGAATGACTGAGCCAACTGTTGGTTTGTTCAACCCTGTGATGACTTTGACAAGGGTTGACTTACCGGAACCATTGGGACCGATCAGTGTGGTGATCTGTCCCCGTTCTAATTTCAGGGAAACCTGATCGAGTACGTGTCTTTCGGCAAATGTGACTGTGACCGATTGTAATTCAACTAAGGAATTCATAAATTTATTTGCTTAGATATTTGCCAAAGTGAGATGTTATAATATAACATCTTTGACGATTATTAAAATTAAGAATTATTCAGGGAACCTATTATGCGCCGTTTGCTTCTTACTTGCAGCACTTTTGGGCTTCTAGTCGCGCCTACATTGCACGCTGAAGAACTCAAAGTCGTTTCAACAGTCAAGCCTGTGACTATGATTGTCCAAGAACTGACACAGGGGGTCACATCAACGGAGACGCTACTGCCAGCAGGAGCATCACCACATGATTATGCTTTGCGTCCGTCTGATGTACGCAAACTCAACGAAGCCGACTTGGTGATTTGGGTTGGCCCTGAGCTTGAGCGCTTCTTGATTAAAGTGCTTGATGACAAAGAAAACGTACTGACACTGACCGCTCAGAACAGTATCAACTTCCGCCATTACGGCGATGACCATGACGATCACGACGACCATGGCCATGATGATCACGATGGCCACGATCATGACAAGCATGCCCACGACGACCATGACCATGACCATGATGATCATGCTCATGATGATCACGACGGTCACGATCATGATAAGCACGCCCATGACGATCACGATGACCACCACCATCACGAAGGCATTGACCCTCACCTATGGTTAGGCCCAGAGCAAGCGGTTCAGGCTGCCCAAGTGATCACAGAGAAACTGATTAGCGTTGCGCCGGCTAATAAAGATATTTTTGAGAAGAACCTAGCTAATTTCTCGGCGGAGGTTCGCTCTACTGTTGCTGCAATCGAGCAGACCCTGACACCGGTTTCTGATCGTGGCTACTTTGTATTCCACGACGCTTATGGCTATTTTGAAGATCAATTCGGCCTGAATAACCTTGGTCACTTCACGGTTGAACCAGACCGTCGTCCAGGCGCTAAGACACTGATCACTATCCGTAATGCGTTGAAAGACCAACATGCAGCGTGTGTGTTCAGTGAGCCACAATTCTCACCGGCAGTGGTTGATAGCGTAGCGCGTGGCACTGGGGTAAATATTGGTACCCTTGATCCACTTGCCACTGAAATTGAATATGGTCAAGGAAGCTATGTTGAGTTTCTGAACCAGCTAACCCAAAGCTATAGCCAGTGTCTACAGTAAGCATCAGGGCCGTCCGAGAGGCGGCCGCTGTTTTTGGACAACTGCCCCGCCCCCATCGGATTGGGCTGGCGGTGTGTTCTACCCTCGTACTGGCTGCCACATTGTGGCAGCCAAGTTCGTATCTGGGGCACGATCTTAGTCCTCGGGTGGAAGTGGGTATACCGTCAAGTGGACGGGAGTTATTGTCAGAAAGAAACAGCGAACCCTTGGGCGCTGTTGTGGAAAATAATGACCCGGCCTTTGCGATCCCAGCCGATGAGCTGGAACAGCAGCTCACGCAGAATGCCCAGCGAAACCACCGCCATACCATTGCTAGCGGTGATACCCTGGGAGGTGTTTTTGGCCAATATGGCCTGCCGCTTGCCGATATGTATCAGATGCTCGAGGCAGAGCCCTCTTTGCAGCGGCTTGGTGTTGGCCAGCGCTTGGCTTGGACGGTTGACCAAGATGGCAGAGTGGAAAACCTTTCGGTAAGACGGAATGCTAAGTTTACCGATCATTATGAGCGGGTTGCTGATGGCGAGTACCGTCATCACAGGGCTGAAGAAGCGGGAGAGCTAAAACCGGTTAGATTATCAGGCCGGGTATCAGGCAGTTTTTATAACTCTGCATTGGCGGCTGGGCTGACACCGAACCAGATTCAGGAATTGGTTCAAGCATTGCAATGGCGGTTTGATTTTGGTCGCCAGGCTCGCCGTGGCGATCAGTTTGCCGTTACCGTTGAACAGGAGTTTATTGACGGAAGGGCGGTCGGGCGTGGTGAGGTTAAGTCCTTGCTTTACCTTAACGGTAACCGAGAAATCTTTGTCAGCCGGGCTCAAAATGGCCAGTTCTATGACGAGGAAGGCAATAGCCTAAACCGCGCCCTGCGTCGTTATCCAACTGCCCAGCGATTTAGGATCAGTTCACCTTTTAATCCTCACCGCAAGCACCCGATAACAGGTAGAGTATCCCCCCATAACGGTACTGACTTTGCAACACCTATCGGAACTCCTGTGCTGTCGGCAGGTGATGGCGTAGTCGTCAAGGCACAGAAGCACCCATTGGCCGGCAATTATGTGGTCGTGAAACATGGCCGTGAGTATGTGACTCGTTACCTTCATTTGCACCGGATGCTGGTAAAACCAGGCGAGCACGTCAAAATGGGCCAGCGGATTGCGCTGAGCGGGAACACCGGACGTTCTACCGGTCCGCATTTGCATTATGAGCTGATCAAAAAGAACCGCCCTGTCGATGCGATGAAAGTCCCGCTGCCAAAAGCGGCTCCTGTACCTTCTGGCGATATTGTCGAATATGGCAAAATCGCCCGTGAGGAAAAGCAGGTGTTACAACAGGCATTGAGTAGCTAAGTTATCAGCTATATTGGTTTCGAGGTTATCTCATTACTGGATCGGAGATAAAAAGCGCACTGAGGTGCGTTTTTTTATGCATCTTGCCTCATTTTATAAATGTCGACTTATATTCGATTTGTCATTACTGCATAATACAAACGAATTTCATGGGGTTAGAGTAACTTTTTCATTGTTATGATCAGGCGATTTATATTATTAATCAATTTATTAGGGCTGGTACTTACGACATCGGAGTCCGTATTTGCTTCGAGTTACCTTTTCCGCCCAATGGCGGACTTAACCAGCCTGAGTAACTTGTCTGTCCGCAAAATCGTCGATGATTCAAACAAAGGCCTCTGGCTGGTCGATATTCGAGGGCAGTTGCTGTTCTATGATGGTACTAATCTTAAACCTGCAGTCGAAAGAACCGGTAAACCCGTAACCGGCGTGACAGATGTTGCCTTAGTCAGCGATACACTATGGCTGGTTAAAGACAGTCA
Organism: Photobacterium sp. BZF1; assembly: GCF_014349205.1. Classification (NCBI taxonomy): domain Bacteria; kingdom Pseudomonadati; phylum Pseudomonadota; class Gammaproteobacteria; order Vibrionales; family Vibrionaceae; genus Photobacterium; species Photobacterium sp. BZF1. The sequence continues at coordinate 24,730 of NZ_JACSOF010000047.1, read as the reverse complement.
TGCCTATTCGTATTCACCACAAACCACCACGCTGAAAAGGCACAATATTAGTCAGGTGCCGATCGAGTCTGTTGTCGGCTTGGGTAATACTGCGTGGTTCGCTAATCGACGTGGCCTTTACCAATTATCTGACTCTGAGCTAGAAGCGAATTTCCTGCCTTTTCCACACCCGATAAAGCTGGCCGGCTTACATGTTGCAGGTAACCATTTGTACGTTGCTAGTCAGCAAGGTGTTTATGAATACCTTTCATTTGCTCTGCCACCCACCAAGTTGTTGCCAGACTATTTTGTCACTGCCGTAGAGCAAGACGAACAAGGTGAGCTCTGGTTTGGTACTCGGCAAGGTGTGGTCAAAGGCAGAGAAGGTACGTTATATCCACTGCAGGAAAATCAAAGCAAGCCTGCAGTACTGAGCCTTCAGGCGACAGCAAAGGGTATGTGGGTCGGAAGTACGGCCGGACTCTATCGGATGGACTTAGATGTGGCGACAAAGGCCTATTTTATGCCTTCAGACCACGACAAATTTTCATTGCCTGGCCGCCGGGTACTTGAGCTACAGCAAGACCATCAAGGCTCGCTCTGGGTATCGACACCGGAAGGGTTAAGCCAATTACCTGCGGGTTCTGATTTACTCAACCGGATTCGGTTAGGGAAAGGGGAAGGAGAAGTTGATGCTTCCCTTATTACGGATATTGCCTATGGCAGTAATGGCGACTACTGGCTGGCGACAGATAATGGATTGTTTGAAATCTCCCCTACTTTTGAAGTCGCGGGCCATATTGCAAGCCTGGGAAAGATTAGACAGTTAGCGCTGTCAGGTGAGCGGCTATGGGTCTTAAAACAAGACGGTATTGCGACTTATGAAATCAACCCATCGCGGTTACAAAATGTCGACTTGCCACCAGCTATTCAAGCTCTGTCTGTTAGCCAAATTATGATCGACCACTTTGGTTCGCTCTGGGTAGGAGCTGAAGATGGCCTTTACCGTTATTGGCCAGAGTACGGAGAGTGGATGCCGTTTGGAAGTCACTGGTTACGTGATCCTGAAGGCGGCGAGGTCATTACCCGCTTTTGGGAAGACAGTGAATACCAGGTATGGGTTGGGACTACCTTCGGCCTGTATAAATTTGATGCAGGTATGCTGCACTTTGCACCGGGCAGTGAGAATAGGGGCGGGGTTGTTGATATCTATGAAGATCGGATGGGCCAGCTTTGGGTTGCCTCGAACTACGGGGTGCAGGTATCTCAGGCTCTGAACCCATTGCAGCTGCAAGAGGTTCAGCTCTCCTCTAATTTTGTCCGTCCTTATTGCCTTGTCGGCGGAAATGCCGGGGTATGGCTTTCTTCCAGTACAGGGCTGTCTTTCATTAGCTATTATGGCGAACTAAAGCAGCACTTGGGCTTCAATAGCGGCCTGCTGCCGGAGGATGTTGGGTCGCAGGCTTGTTTGCAAGATAATGCTAACACTTTAGTGCTTGGCTACCGCCAAGGCCTATTGAGTATTGATCATGACGCATTGTTTGATGAATTCCCCCCCGAGCCGGGGTTGGTGCTGAGTGCAGTATGGGTGGATAACGATATTTGGCCATTAGCTGACTCATGGAGCAAACTGAGGCGGTTGCCATATGGCTCCTCCATTGCTTTTAAGTTGGAGGCTATGCCATCCCGTTCGACTTTGTATCAGTATCGTTTGGTTGATGAAAATGCTCAGGCTGGCGAATGGCAGATAGCCACCCAGCCATTGCTGCCTCTAGGGGTATTGTCTGCTGGGCAGTACACGCTTGAAGTCCGTAGGGTGAAAGCTGCTGACAATACAGTGGTTGAATTAAGCTACGTCTTCAGTGTCCAGCCTGCCTGGCGGATATATCAAGCCTTGATAGGTATTTTAGGGCTTGCTGCCTTGCTGCTGGCTTTGGTGCTAGTTTATTGGCGGAGTAAGGTATTCAAAGATCAGGCACAGCAACTCAAACAGGCTGTTTTCCAAAAGACAGCTAAAATTGAACTTCAGAAAAAGCAACTCAACGCAAGTAATGTTCACTTACAACGGATATTGGACGTAAGACAGCATATTATGGCGCAGCTTTCACATGAGCTGCGGACACCGTTGCAGTTGTCTCTGGGCTTGTTGTCAGATCTGAGGCCCACTTGCCAAGCACCGAGTAAGGTCGATATTGCCGAAAAGAACCTTACCCATGCTCTGCATGTGGCGGATCAACTGCTTTCACGTGACGTATTTGCTCAGGTTGAGCCAGAGAGAGCATGCAAGCAGCTAGTCAGTCCAATCATTCAGGCTTGTTGCATGAGCTGGCAAGTTGAAGCTGAAAAGAAACAGATAGCCTTGTGTCTCGAAGAAAATATTTCCCCTGAAACAGCCATTTGCTTGGCACCCTACCACCTTGAGATCATGCTCGGTAACCTGCTGTCGAATGCGATGAAATATACCGACAGTAAAGGGGGGATCACGGTTGCTGTAAAAGAGCTTGAACATCAACTCATCGTCTCTGTAAGTGACACTGGCCGTGGAATGTCTGAGCAGACCAAGACCCACTTGTTTGATAGCTATTACCAAGAAGCCCCTCAGCTCAGCCCCAAGGCAGGCTTCGGCTTAGGCCTAAGTACGGTCAAACAGTTGGTTGAGCAGTATCACGGTACCATTTCAGTGATCAGCTATCAGGGAGTAGGGAGCGAGTTTATTCTTCGACTTCCCCTATTAGTTGAGTCATTGGAAGCAAAATATCCAACAGCTAGGCAAGGAGTGTCAGACCAGCCCCGTTGGCTAATGGTGATTGGGAATGAGGATGATAGCCATAGTGATTGGAGTAAGCGGCTGTCCGAACATTATCATGTTACCCATACCCGGGGGGATTATGAGGACTTGATGCTAATTGAAGATACCCTCCCTGAGCTCGTCATTATTAACAGGGGAGTGCTCGAACCAAGCGATGAAGAACTGCTTCAGGGGATGAAGGAAGATTATTTTGGCAACAAGGGACCGGTGTTCGTCGCACTAACTACTCCTGAAGAAACACGCGGATCTCAACCGATTCGCTGGGCGGACTACACGCTTTCAAAACCATTAGAGGCGAATGTTGCGCAAGCTGAAATCGGTCGCTTACTCAGTAAAGAATCTGCTGAACCTGCTGATGGGGAAGGGCCCCAAAGCAAGGAGTGGCAGGATAATGTCCACGCTTTTGTTTCCAAGCAATTTCACCATTCTGGCTTTGGGAGCTCTTCAGCAGCAAAAGCGCTGACTATGCCCGAGCGGACGTTCCAGCAGCGTTTTAAGCAAGAGTTTGGCTTGTCCTTTAAAGACTATGTCACCCAATTCCGTTTTGAGCAGGCCGCGGTCATGCTTAAACAAGGGGACAAAGTCTCTGATGTCGCGCTGGCATGCGGCTTCAAAGACCCTTCATATTTCTGTGCAAGGTTCAAGGCCTACAGCGGGCAAACACCTAGTGAGTTTGCCAAAGGGGCCTCTGCACTCGACTAAATTGCGTGGTCTGGTTATTCAGCCAGATCACGTTAGTAAGCACCTTACCCGGTATTTTGCCAGGGAGTAGCTCCTGCCTGTTTCATTATCCTTTCATCTAACCATTCTGCCTGTACAAGTACCAACTCTGTGTCGTATATCTGTGTTTAATTACATAGAGATTTTAAGTGATTGATCCATGCAATGTTTTCGTTGTCCCTTTAGCTATGTAATCCATCAATAAGGCTGTAAAGCGTGCTGGGTGTCAATATTGCAAACAATGAATGCAAAAATGAGTGAGGTTTATTGATTTAAAACAACACTTAATGTGTTTCAATCTGTAACATTGAAAGTATTAATGCTAATTATTCTTATTTAGGGTAGCGGTTTAGAATGAAACTGTCAGAAATGTTATGCGGGGCTGAAGGAAGGGTGACCAGTTTAGCTGGCTTACCAGCAGCTACCCGCAAAAAGCTAATGGTCATGGGGATGTTGCCGAATACACCGGTGAGTGTGATTCGTGTGGCACCGCTTGGTGATCCTCTTCAGGTGCGAGTTCGAGGCGTGGATATCGCCCTGCGTAAACAACTTGCAGAAAGCATTGATGTGGAGGTGAACTGATGGAATACAGCATTCTGACAGTCGGTAACCCAAATAGCGGTAAAACGACTCTATTTAATGGCTTGACTGGCGCCAAGCAGCAGGTGGGTAACTGGGCTGGGGTAACCGTTGAGAAGAAAACAGGCCGTTATGACTGTGCAGGTGACAATTTTGCGCTAACTGACCTTCCTGGTATCTACAACCTTGACAGTGCCAACGACGTTAATAGCTTGGATGAAGCCATTGCTTCTCGCGCCATCCTAACCATGCCAGCGGATGTCATCATCAATGTGGTGGATGCATCGTGCCTTGAGCGTAGCCTATACATGACTCTACAGCTACGTGAACTGGGTCGTCCAATGGTGGTTGTGCTGAACAAAATGGATGTACTGGAGCGCCAGCGCCAGAAACTAGACATTAAAGGGTTGGAAAAAGCCCTGGGTTGTCCGGTAATGAGCCTGTCGGCGAATAACCTTAAGCAAGTAGCAGAATTCAAAACCCAGTTGCACAAAATGCTGGCGCAGGGAATTGCTGTTAATGAGCTGAAGTTGGATTACGGTACCCAGTTTGAGCAAGCCATTGCCGAAACAGAAGCCTTCTTTACCGATGCCCAATTGAACAGCCGCGCGCAGGCTATTCGTGCTTTGGAAAATGATACCTTGGTGATCAACCAGTTGTCAGAAGAGCAAAAGAATCAGGCATACAACGTTCGCAATACTTTGATGGTGGATGTTGACCCTGATATCCAAGTGGCTGATGTACGCTATAGCTTCTTGCATCAACTGTGCAGTAAGGTTCGCCGTCAAGAAGGCAAGCTGAGCCGTAGCTTGAGCGACAAGATTGATGCGGTGTTGCTCAACCGTGCATTCGGTATTCCCTTCTTCTTTGTTGTGATGTACCTGATGTTCATGTTCTCCATCAACATCGGTAGTGCCTTTATCGACTTCTTCGATATTAGTGCCGGTGCGCTTCTCGTTGATGGTGGACATTACCTACTTGATGACCACCTTCCGGTGTGGCTGGTAACTGTTATTGCCGACGGTATCGGTGGTGGTATCCAGACCGTCGCAACCTTTATTCCTGTAATTGCCTGCCTATACCTATTTTTGGCGATGCTTGAAAGTTCTGGCTACATGGCGCGAGCAGCGTTTGTACTTGATAAAGTGATGCAGAAAGTTGGCCTGCCGGGCAAAGCATTTGTGCCATTGGTATTAGGCTTTGGTTGTAACGTACCAGCTATCATGGCAACCCGTACGCTGGAGCAAGAGCGTGAGCGTAAGCTCGCAGCTGCGATGGCACCGTTTATGTCTTGTGGCGCGCGCCTACCAGTATACGCACTATTTGCTGCAGCTTTCTTCCCTGAAAATGGTCAGAATGTCGTATTCGGTCTTTATATTTTGGGTATTGCCGCTGCGGTACTGACTGGTTTGGTATTGCGCCATACTATTTACCCAGGTAACAGTGATAGCTTCATTATGGAGATGCCAGATTATGAAATGCCAACATTGCGTAACGTTGGTATCAAAACTTGGCAGAAACTGAAGAAATTTGTACTGGGAGCCGGTAAAACAATCGTCGTTGTTGTGGCAATCCTGAGCTTCTTTAACTCACTGGGTACTGACGGTTCGTTCGGTAACGAAGATACGCCTAATTCTGTACTGGCAAAAACAGCCCAGATCGTTACCCCTGTGCTTTCTCCTATCGGTGTGAAAGAAGATAACTGGCCAGCTACTGTTGGTATCCTGACCGGCATTTTTGCAAAAGAAGCCGTAGTCGGAACGTTGAATAACCTATATGCGCCAGCTGCGGGTGAAGAAGACGCTGAATATGATCTAATGGGCAGCCTTCAGGAAGCGGTAGGCAGTATCGGTGCAAACCTTGCTGACCTTAGCTATTCTGATCCGCTGGGTATCACTGTTGGTGAGTTGGAAGATAAAGCTGCAGCGGCTGAAGAGCAGGAAGTTGATGCGTCAATCTTCGGCAATATCCAAGCCCACTTTGTGAGCTCTGCAGCGGCAATGGCCTACTTGATCTTCATTCTGCTTTACACGCCATGTGCCGCAGCAATGGGTGCCTACGTACGTGAGTTTGGTCAGAAGTACTCAGTGTTTATTGCGGCTTATACCATGCTATTGGCGTATACCTTTGCGACGTACTACTACCAGATCGCTCACTTTGCTGACCACCCAGCAACAAGTATGTTGTGGATTGGGTTCTTCACTGCAATCAATGCAGGCTTGTTTATTACCTTCAAGCGTAAGGGCCAGCAGATGCAAACCGAGGAGTTGGCAACACTATGATCCTGCAGCAGCTGAAACAGTACATTGAGCAACACGGGCGTGCCAGCCGCAAGGCATTGGCAATGCGGTTCGGTATGTCGGAAGACGGTGTCGAGGCCATGCTGGAGGTATGGATCTGCAAAGGCAAGTTGGGCAAGGAACTGGTCGGCTGTGACAGTGATGGATGTTGTCAGGGGGCCAAGGAGATTTGGTACCGACCGCTAAAATCCGATGAGCTTTCTATCACGGTAATGCGGGGGTAGCAGGTAATATTTAAAGGAAAGGCAACCTCAGGGTTGCCTTTTTTATACCTTAATCTGCGGCACTGAAGCCGTCGATATGGCCTAGCTCAGCCCTTAGCTCTTCGGTTAATGCTTGTTGTAGGGCTTCGTCACGTTGGGTGCCGTCAGTATTGCCCCAAATCGGGCCAGGCCATGCCACATCATCTTTGAAGCGGGCAATGTGGTGTACATGTAACTGGGGTACAAGGTTGCCCAGCGCACCGACATTGATTTTGTCGGCTTGGTAGTCTTTTTCCAGTACGGCTGCTACTGCACTGGACTCTTTGATCAACTGAAGCTGTTCATCTTCAGGTAAGTGGTGGATTTCACGTAGATCCGCTTTTCTTGGTACCAGAATTAACCAAGGGCCAAGCGCCTCTTTGGAAAGCAATACCTGACACAGGGGAAGATTGCCGATAATTGTAGTATCTGCGGCTAGTCTCGGATGGAGTGTAAACGGCATGGGATTATTCCTTATTTGTATTGTGTAGCTCACACGTTGGGATATTTACCTCCAGCCAAAATTTGGCTTTGGGGTAGGATAAAGGCATCAGGAGCTGCACTGATGACAGTAAGATAGTGTGAATATAAAGCAGTGGCAATGCTTTCTGCCATGGCAGTCAGTATTTTTCAGCAGTGTATAGTTGATTGGGTTGTGATCAGGCAGTGGTATTGGATTGGCCGCTTTGTGGATTTGGCGGTAACGTGACGAAGATCGATGTGGGAGTGATACATGGTGGCTCAATATCAAGAAGTGCTGGATTTTTGGTTCGGCGAGATAGGTGAAGAGGTAACGGTCACTGATCGTAATAAACTGTGGTTCCGGGGCGGGGAAGAAACCGATCAACTGATTACAGAACGTTTTCGCCACTTAGTGAGCCAAGCCGGGGCAGGTGAGTTGAGCCATTGGACAAAAGAGCCGAAAGGTACTTTGGCCCTGATTATTTTACTGGATCAATTTACCCGCAATATTTACCGAGGCCTTAGTGCCGCATTTCGCTATGACTCACTGGCTTTGGCATTATGTAAGCGAGGGCTAGCGAAGAACCAAGACTTGCAGCTGACACCTATCGAGCGGGTCTTTTTCTATTTACCCCTAGAACATTCAGAAGCGATTGAAGATCAGGAAGAGGCAGTCTTCCGTTTTGATCGCTTGCGTCAGGTTGTGACGCCGACGCATATCGATACGTTTGATAGTTTCTACCAATATGCTGTCAGTCATCATGATGTCGTGAAACGCTTTGGCCGCTTTCCCCACCGCAACGCTGCTTTCGGTCGGCTATCGACCCAAGAAGAACTAGAATGGCTTCATGGCGGCGGTCAGCGTTTCGGCCAGTGAGGTAACAACACAGTGAAGGCTGTTGTGGCTAGGTAATAGGTAACACGCGGTTTCGCCCGAGTTGCTTGGCTTGGCTGAGAAAATGATCGGCTCGTTCTATCAGCTTCTCACTGTGCTCTGCTGGCTCAGAGGCGCTAATGCCGAATGATGCGGTGACTGAATTGATCCGTTGGCCAGATTTCTTGTCGAGTACAGAGATCTTCTCAATGGATTTGCGCATTGTTTCAGCTTGCTGGCGGGCCGATGGCAGTGATTTATGCGGCAATAGCACGGCAAATTCTTCCCCGCCGAAGCGGTATGCCTTGGCATAGTCGCGGCAGCACTCGGTCAGCCTCCTTGCCACCATCTTCAACACCTGATCGCCCAGTAGGTGCCCGAACTCATCGTTGAAATTCTTGAAGTGGTCTATATCCAACAGAATCAGGCTGGTTGGGATCTGGTTGTCGAGATAGCTTTGTATGTCCTGATCGAAGGCTCGTCGGTTGTAGAGCTTGGTCAGGGCATCTTCATTAGCCTGCTGCTGGCTTTTATTCAGCGCAGCACGCAAGGTTTGGATTTCCTGTTGGGCGGAATCCAGTTGCCCTTTGAACAAGCCGGTAGATTGGCGCATTTGCTGCGACTCGCGGATCAATTCTCGTACCAAGCCAATGGTTTCTTCCAGTGAAATTCCTTCTTTGCCAACTTGCTCCAGTCGGCCGAAAGTACTTTCCAGCGCATTGTGGAAGTTATTTGTGTCTGACAGGGTATCCGCCATGCTATGGGATAGCTCCTGCATCATAGCAGTGAGACTTAGCTTAAGCTGTTTGACATCACTATCGGTCTGACTGGCAAGGTGATCTTGATAGATGCTTTCGCAAAGGGTCGGCGTACAGTGGCCGATTGACGCAATACCGCTATCGAGAGCCATATTGAGCTGGGGGTTTTGTTGAGAGCTATAGGTATACCACAGGGCATAGTTGGTAGGGGTCGTGGGTACCTTGTGCTTAATCATCAGAGGAACGGTTTGTTTCAATAGCTCCGTTGATTTCGCAAAGCTGTCGTTATTCATACCTAACATCCATTCTTAGAGGTCATCTACACCAGTTGTTTTTATTGCTGAACGTGTTGGTTTTAGGTTGGTGTATTGCTTCAGGAAATAAAAAAGCCTTCTAAGGATACCTTAGAAGGCTTTGGATTATTAGAGGTTTATCGAATTATGTCAGCGTTTTATTACATGCGCTCAAGCGTTTCGATACCAAGAAGGTCTAGACCCTGCTTGATGGTCTTCGCTGTCAGTAGTGCTAGCTTCAGACGGCTCTGCTTCACTTCTTCTTCTGCGTTCAGGATTGGACACGCTTCGTAGAAGCTTGAGAAGTTACCTGCAAGTTCGAATAGGTAAGAACACATCACGTGAGGGTGGCCTTCACGGGCAACGGTCTGTACTGCTTCTTCGAACTGTAGCAGTTTAGAAAGTAGTGCCTGCTCTTTCTCTTCGTTGATCACAACTGGGTGAGTCAGATCAGCCAGTTCAACGTCAGCGCGCTTGAAGATAGAAGCAACGCGGGTGTAAGCGTACTGCATGTAAGGGGCAGTGTTACCTTCGAACGCTAGCATGTTGTCCCAATCGAAGATGTAGTCAGTAGTACGGTGCTTAGAAAGATCCGCGTACTTAACTGCTGCCATTGCTACTGTGTTAGCGATGTTCGCTTTCTCTGCGGCATCTAGCTCTGGGTTCTTCTCTTCGATTAGCTTCGCTGCACGCTCTTCCGCTTCATCCAGAAGATCAGCTAGGCGAACAGTACCACCGGCACGGGTCTTGAACGGACGACCGTCTTTGCCCAGCATCATACCGAATGCGTGGTGCTCAAGGCTCACTTCTTCAGGTACGTAGCCCGCTTTGCGAACGATAGTCCATGCCTGCATTAGGTGCTGATGCTGGCGGGAGTCGATGAAGTAAAGAACACGGTCAGCACCAAGCTGCTCGTAACGGTATTTGGCACAAGCGATGTCAGTGGTGGTGTATAGGAAGCCGCCGTCGCGCTTCTGGATGATTACACCCATAGGCTCGCCGTCTTTGTTCTTGTACTCGTCTAGGAAAACTACCTGAGCGCCGTCATCTTCAACAGCTAGGCCTTTTTCTTTCAGGTCAGCAACGATGCCTGGCAACATGTCGTTGTACATTGACTCACCCATTACGTCATCACGGCTTAGTGATACGTTCAGGCGGTCGTAGTTGCGCTGGTTTTGGATCATCGTAACGTCAACCAGCTTCTTCCACATTTCAGCGCAGTACTCGTCACCGCCCTGCAGCTTAACAACGTAGTTACGTGCGCGCTCTGCGAAGTCTGCGTCTTCGTCGTATAGCTTTTTAGATTCGCGGTAGAAAGCTTCCAGATCAGAAAGCTCCATTGATACTTCGCCAGACTCTTTCTGTACACGCTCAAGGTTAGCGATAAGCATACCGAACTGGGTACCCCAGTCACCGATGTGGTTAGCACGGATCACTTTGTGGCCTAGGTGCTCAAGAGTACGGACAACGGCATCACCAATGATGGTTGAACGCAGGTGACCAACGTGCATTTCTTTGGCAACGTTTGGTGCAGAGTAGTCAACAACGATAGTTTTCTGCTCTTCCTGTGCCACACCTAGACGTGCATCTTTCAGTGCGCTCTCAGCTTGCTCGGCAAGCCAAGTTTTGCTTAGGAAGATATTGATAAAGCCAGGGCCGGCGATTTCAACTTTCTCAGCGATACCGTCAAGGTCTAGCTGGTCGATAACTTTCTGTGCGAACTCTCGAGGGTTAGTACCCAGTTTTTTGGCTACGCCCATAACACCGTTGGCTTGGTAATCACCAAATTGCGCTTTCGCAGACTGGCGAACTGCAGCAGGGCTACCGGCAGGTGCGCCTGCGGCTTCTAGCGCCTGAGAGACTTTGTCATTAATGAGTGCTTGAATGTTCACACGCTTATCCTTTAAATCGTTTGGAACGCCAAATGATAATGCACATTGGCGAGGCAAAAACGGCACCGTATTCAAGGAATATGACCGTCAAAAATAATCACGACCATTGGCCTATAAAGATAGCACCAAGTGATAATTTAATAACGTGAGTATTTTTGACGGGGCCGCCTCAGGAGTGGGTAGAGGGGAAACATCTTGAATACGCTGGTTGCATTGCCCTAATAATACCCACAATTTTAGGTGCTTTGGCAAGCCGTAAAGGCAATAGATTGCGATTTTTTTTAAATAATCATAGTGGGGTGAAAATTATGCAGGAGTCTAGCAAGCACAAGGGCTTTGCCGATGCTGAAAGGGCTGTTGTCAAGACGAAAACTATGGATAATTATGCGTTCAATCGCTCAGCGTGAATAATCGGAGAAAAGAGATGCACAAGCTAGAACAAAAGGGCCTGTTACCCGAGCAAATGTTGGCCGAGTTGCCAGCCTTTATGGCGAAAATTGAACGCCTTGCCGAGCAGTTGGGCCTATCGCTTGCCGGTTACCAGGCTGATCATATTGCCTTGCGGGTCAATGATTGGGAAACCGCGGAACAATTGCACCAAGCTTGGTTGGCTTATGGCAAAGAATGGTCAACCAACGAAATCAATGGTCGCCCGATTGTGGTGATTGGTTTTGACAAGCCGCTAAGTTGTGGCCCATGGCAGATTGAAGCACTGGAGTTGCCTTACCCGGGAGACAAAGCCTACCCACAGGAGGGGTGGGAGCACGTTGAGTTTGTTATCCCGTCAAAAGCAGCCGATACCGAGGCATTGAAAATCACGCTTGATGAGGCATTCCCGCAATTGGCAGGGCAGTGGGGGAATTTGGCTGATAAGGGCATTAAGGTTAAAGCCAGCAGCCCGTCGGGTGAGAAAGAGCGCCTGTCGAACCCAACCTATGCCTTCAAGCATGACGGTGTGTGTATCAAACTGCATCCGCATTCGTTGAAGGACGTTATTGAGAGTGAAGCTGAATAAAAAAAGACCTTACTCCCTCATTGAACTTATCGAATATGCGATATTGGTTCTGCGCGAGTAGCAGGGTGAATTAGCAAAACCTACCCGCCAGGGACGGCGGGTCGGAGCGACATGGATGTCTTTATGCGTTTTTGATAATTTACCCTGCTGCTTGGCGCCAAGTGTTGATGCTGATTACAAGATCACAGTACGGTTACCGTAGACAAATACCCGGTCGTCAATCACCAGTCCCAGCGCTTTGCTGAGCACTGACTTTTCGACATCTTTCCCCGCCCGCGCCATATCCCCGGCACTGAAGTTATGGTCAACCGGAATCACGTTCTGGGTAATGATCGGGCCCTCATCAAGATCGTTAGTGACAAAGTGGGCTGTGGCACCGATGATTTTTACCCCGCGCTCAAAGGCTTGCTGGTAAGGCTTGGCACCGATAAATGCCGGGAGGAAGCTGTGGTGGATATTGATGATCTTGTGGGGGAACTGGGCAACGAAGTTCGGCGTTAAAATCCGCATATATTTGGCCAGCACCACATAATCTGGGCTGTACTGCTGAACGGCTTCAAGCAATAGGGCCTCATGTTCGTCGCGGCTAAGCCCTTCGTGGCTGATGTGGTGGAAGGGAATGTCAAATTTGTTAGCGAGATCCGCAAGGTGATCGTAGTTACCAACAATGGCAGCAATCTCGATATCCAGCGTACCGTCAAATGTCTTGACCAAGATGTCCCCCAAACAATGGGCTTCCTTGGTCACCATAATCACAACGCGCTTGCGATCGGAACTGATCAGGCGGCGGTGGCTGCCTTCTGGAAGTGCACGGTCCAAATCATACAGGAAGGTCTCGTCATTGAAATAACCCTCAAGCTCGGTCCGCATGAAGAACTGGCTGTGGGAATGATCGACAAATTCGTTGTTGTGGACAATATTGAGTTGGTGCTTGTAACAGATGTTGGTGATTTTGCTGATTAATCCCATTGCATCCGGGCAGTCTGTCAGCAGGGTTTTCTTTTCCATGGTGCTCTTCCTTGAACTACTATTTTCAAATCGGTTTACATCTTGGCGTAAAAATCAGGCATTTGTGTAATCCGGTTTAATAGTATTTACCTTGGATTGCTTTCAGGGTCAAAGGCTAAATTTTGAACGGGAATAAATCATGGCTGCTAGCTGGGAATATTGGCATAATGCCCGGTCAATCGACGGCAATGTCCTAAGTCCGTTATTCTAAAGCCCAATAGTTGAAACCCTAGAGACTCAAAAGTCTATGATAGCCAAGTTTTTTGCCTCCGGTGGTGCGCTGGATAAAGCCATTCCCGGATTCCAGGCCCGCCAACCGCAAATAGATATGGCGCAAGCCGTGGCTGATGCCATCAAATCCGAGACCCAACTTGTCGTCGAGGCAGGAACCGGGACCGGCAAGACCTTTGCTTATCTGGTGCCGGCCCTTGTCAGTGGCAAGAAAACCATTATCTCGACCGGTTCCAAGAACCTGCAAGAGCAGCTCTTCCACCGTGATTTGCCGTTGATGGCTGATGCCCTTGGTTTCACCGGCCGGGTATCCCTGCTTAAGGGGCGCTCCAACTATTTGTGCCTTGACCGCCTGAGCCGCCAGATCACCGAAAGCCATGGGGTTCATACCGATCCGAAACTACTGAGTCAGCTGGTTCAGGTCAGGAACTGGTCGTCGTCGACCAAAAGCGGGGATCTTGGCGATTGTGAAGACATTGCCGAAGATAGCCCAGTGATCCCGATGATCACCTCGACTAATGACAACTGTCTCGGTCGCGAGTGCCCGTCTTACGAAGAGTGTTTTGTGGTCAAGGCTCGACGCCGGGCGATGGAAGCGGATGTCGTGGTGGTCAACCACCATTTATTCCTGGCTGATCAGGCTATCAAGGAAACCGGGTTTGGCGAGCTTATCCCGGAGGCTGAGGTGTTCATTTTTGATGAAGCTCACCAGATGCCGGATATTGCCAGCCAATATTTTGGCCAAAGCCTAACCAGCCGCCAGATCCAAGAGTTAGCCAAAGATGTTGAGATTGGCTACCGCACGGAAGCTAAGGATATGCGCCAGCTGCAAAAAACGGCAGACAGATTGCATCAGGCGGCAGCGGATATGCGCATTGTGCTGGGAGAGCCTGGATTTCGAGGTAACTGGCGGGAAGCCATTGCCAGCCCGACGATTCAGCGAGAAATCACTCGCTTGAGTGATGCCTTGGATCTGACTCATGAGGTATTGAAGTTGGCATTGGGACGGAGCCAATTGTTGGATACGGCTTTCGAGCGGGCGACTCTGATCAAGGCTAGGCTGGAGCGGGTGTGTGATACCAGCATTACTGGCTATTCCTATTGGTATGAATGTACCCCGCGCCATTTCAGCTTGCATATCACACCACTATCGGTTGCCGACAAGTTTCATGAGCAGATGGAACAGCAGGGCGGGGCGTGGATATTTACCTCGGCGACCCTGGCCGTCAATGATGACTTCAGTCATTTCAGCGATCGATTGGGGCTCAAACCCAAACAGCAGTTTTCGCTGGAAAGCCCGTTTGATTACCAGCAGCAGGCATTGCTTTGTGTCCCCCGCTTTTTACCTGAGCCCAATAGCTTTGGTATTGCTGACAGGCTGGTGGAGATGCTTGCGCCTGTTATTGAAAATAATGACGGACGCTGTTTCTTCCTGTGTACCTCGCACCAGATGGTACGTGACTTGGCTGAAGGGTTCCGGGCTAAGCTCGATTTGCCGGTGTTGGTGCAAGGTGAGACAACCAAGCAAAAATTACTGGCGGAATATCTCGAACGAGGTAATGCCTTATTGATAGCCACCGGTGCGTTTTGGGAAGGGGTGGATGTTAGAGGCCAGGCACTAAGCTGTGTTATCATTGACAAATTACCCTTTACAGCACCGGATGACCCGCTGCTGAAAGCGCGTATTGAGGACTGCCGTTTACGCGGTGGTGATCCTTTTGCGCAAGTACAGATCCCGGATGCGGTGATCACCCTCAAGCAGGGTGTTGGACGACTGATCCGCGATAAGCAGGACAAAGGTGTTCTGGTGATCTGTGATAACCGGTTAGTCACGCGCCCTTATGGCGCTGTATTTCTCAACAGCCTGCCACCTATCCCGCGAACCCGGGATGTGATTGGTGTCGGGCAATTTTTATCTTCGGTAAATGGTCAGCAAGCATTGACCGATACTGAAGAACAGCATTCAGAGGCTTGAATGAGCAACAAAATTCTTGCAGTAGATACTGCCACCGAAAACTGTTCCGTTGCCCTGTTGGTGGGCGATGAGGTGATTTCTCACTGTGAATACGCTCCGCGTGAGCACACCACCAAAGTCTTGCCGATGGTCGATAGCGTATTGGCACAAGCTGGCTTGAAGTTGAACCAACTAGATGCACTGGCATTTGGTCGTGGTCCGGGTAGCTTTACCGGTGTGCGTATCGGTATTGGTATCGCACAAGGCTTGGCTTTTGGTGCAGATCTGCCAATGGTGGGTGTTTCAACACTAGCGGCTATGGCTCAGGGGTCATACCGCCAGCATCAGGCCGAGCAGGTGATGGCAGCCATTGATGCCCGTATGAATGAAATCTACTGGGGCCAATACCGTCGCCAAGCAGATGGTGACTGGGCATTGCAGGGTAGCGAACTGGTTATCAAGCCTGAGATGTTGATCACGCAACTACCGCAGAGTGAGGGCCAGTGGTTAACGGCGGGTACAGGTTGGGAAAGCTATGCTGAGGCATTGGCACAATTACCAATCGAAACAGTATCAGGTGCAGTGTTGTACCCTGATTCAGCCGATATGGTGCATTTGGCCAAATATGCATTTGCACGTGGCGAGGCTGTTGCAGCCGAAGAAGCAAGCCCTGTGTACCTTCGCGATACCGTTACCTGGAAAAAACTGCCAGGCCGCGAATAATACACTTGCCTCATTGCCGTGTATGCATACTATTGTATTAGCATGCTCGGCAATTATTTGGATACTGGACGTTTCCTATGGTTTCTATTCAGCGCCTCCCCGTCACCATCCCCCAAACCCCGTCGAAGACGAAAATATCCCGCGCTTCCGTTCAGGATGCCAGTGAGCCCACTCCCGTCGCTAAAGCTGTCGCCCAATCTGTTCGTGATCCTGAAGTGCTCAATGCAGCACACTCCCATATTCAGTACGATCAACCTGAGGGAAAAAATCGCCAGGCATTGGAGAGCTATTTGGGTGTAATGCATCAGCAAAAGCGTGATGAACTCTCGATGTTGGTTGGGGTCGATGTATATGTTTAAAGCGCGGTTAGTTGCCTGAATCTCGGGGAATTGCGCGGATATTCATCATTTACAATGGAGTTAGCTATGTTTAGGAAGCTAATCGTTGGGTTGCTTGCTGCGACTATGATAGGCTGCGCCGCGGTGCCTGAGAGCCTGATGACCGACAGTGATAATCCGATCACCGATGTGATGGCACTGAGTGATCCTACCGGTCAGGACCTAGGGCAGGCTATTCGTCTCGGGGGCGTGATTGCTGCAATCGATAATGGTGAACAGAAAACCCGTTTGGAGATCGTTGCTATGCCGATAGGCAGTGATGGTAAGCCCAAGTTGGGGGATAGTACCCAGCAAAGGTTTGTTGCTTATGTCGACGGATTCCTTGAGCCAATAGAGTATCATCCTGGTCGGTTGATTTCTGTCGCGGGCCATGTCGATGGCGAGGAGTACGGCAAGGTCGGTGAATACAACTACCGGTTCCCTGTGGTTGCCGCTTCGGGAACCCAGCTGTGGCAAGTGAAGCAAGAGATTTGGATTGATGACTTTGACCGCTACAGAAGTTGTATCGGTCTGCATTGTTCACCAAGCCTTATTAATAAAGGTTTTTCACGGGCCGAAGTCAGGGAACGGGTGACCAAATAGATAATCATGTTTCCGATTGAATTTCAGCTGTCTGAACAGCGGTTGTCCGGGCTTGCCTCATTTTCTGTCGGGCATCCCATCGTCGACAAGGCCCTGTTAAGTGATGTTTTATCGCAAAAGCCAGTGATGCTTATGTTGCATGGTTGGCAGGATAATGCTGCCAGCTTTGCCCCTTTGTTTGGTCCGCTTGCTGAGCATTTCCATATTATTGCGATCGATTGGCCCGGCCATGGGCTATCGGCACCAAGGGCAGCTGATAACTTCTACCATTTTATCGATTATGTTGATGACCTCGCTCAGCTGGTTGATTTATTGGATCAACCAAGGGTGACACTTGTCGGTCATTCAATGGGAGCAATAATTTCAGTCTGTTATGCGGCAGCCTTTAGCGATAAAGTGGTGGCGCTCAACCTCATAGAAGGTCTTGCCCCGCTATCAGAACCGACGCTAAATACAGCAGGTAGGTTGCGACAGGGAATCCAGAGCCGCCAGCGTTATCGTGCTAGGGCGCAGCAGCGTCAGAGTCGGTCAATGGCGACACTTCAGCAGGCTGTCGATTTGCGCTGCGCGGTTAATGGCGTAATACCTGAGCAAATTCAGCCGTTAGTCGAGCGTGCTGTGTACCAGCAAGATGGACGTTGGTATTGGCGCCACGACAACCGCCTGCGGTGCGATTCGCTTTATCGGATGTCGCCTGATCATGCCGAGGCTTTGATTGCAGCGGTTAATTGTCCGGTATTGTCTATTGTCGGGCAAACTGGCTACCAGGCGTTGAAGTTGGAACAACCAGCATCCTCAGGATGGCAGCACCTAGAACAAGTAGAAGTCGCTGGTGGTCATCATTGCCATCTTCAGAGTCCTGAAAAGGTGGCAGAAAAGATAGTGTCGTTTAGTTCAAAATTTAATGCATTGGCCCAATAGGTCAGTGTTACTTGTATGTTAATTGTGCTGTAATTGTGGTGTAAACACATGTTTTAAATACCCGTTAGCACAGATAGGCATCATGCCAAAATCAATAAGGAGAGTGCAAAGTGGATAAGGTTTGGCTTAACCGCTATCCGGAAGATGTACCGGCTGAGATCAACCCGGACCAGTATCCGTCGTTGGTTGAAATGTTTGAGCAGTCAGTACAGAAGTATGCTGATCAGACAGCGTTTATCAACATGGGTCAGGTTATGACCTTCCGCAAGCTGGAAGAGCGAAGCCGTGCTTTTGCTGCCTACCTGCAAAATGAACTGAAGTTGAAGAAAGGTGATCGCGTTGCGGTGATGATGCCTAACCTGCTTCAGTACCCGATTGCTTTGTTTGGTATTCTGCGTGCCGGCTGTGTGGTGGTGAATGTTAACCCACTTTATACTCCACGTGAGCTAGAACACCAGTTGAATGATTCTGGTGCCAAGGCGATCGTCATTGTTTCTAACTTCGCCCACACCCTAGAAAGCATCGTTAAAAATACCAGTGTTCAACACGTAGTGCTGACCAGCCTTGGTGACCAGCTATCACGCCCGAAAGGTACTCTGGTTAACTTTGTGGTGAAATACATCAAGA
This sequence comes from Photobacterium sp. BZF1, assembly GCF_014349205.1. Classification (NCBI taxonomy): domain Bacteria; kingdom Pseudomonadati; phylum Pseudomonadota; class Gammaproteobacteria; order Vibrionales; family Vibrionaceae; genus Photobacterium; species Photobacterium sp. BZF1. The sequence goes on along the minus strand of NZ_JACSOF010000047.1, from coordinate 6,363 downwards.
AGATGGTGCCTAAGTATCACCTTCCTCATGCCACATCAATGCGTATGGCGCTTCGTAAAGGTCGCCGTATGCAATATGTGAAACCATTTATGTCGGGTGAAGATACGGCATTCCTGCAGTACACTGGCGGGACAACTGGGGTTGCTAAGGGCGCTATTCTTAGCCACCGCAATATGCTAGCAAACGTGATGCAGGCAAAAGGTGCCTATGGCCCGGTATTGACCGAGGGCCGTGAGCTGATTGTAACCGCACTGCCGCTTTATCACGTCTTTGCCCTGACCGTGAACTGCTTGCTGTTCATTGAAATGGGTGGCCGTAACCTGTTGATCACCAACCCACGTGATATCCCGACATTTGTCAAAGAGTTGCAGCGTTACCCATTTACCGCAATTACAGGGGTAAATACCTTGTTCAATGCGTTGGTTAACAATGAAGATTTCCATGAGATTGACTTCAGTGAGTTGCGCCTATCTGTAGGTGGTGGTATGGCTGTCCAGCGTGCGGTCGCTGACAAGTGGAAACAAATTACCGGCAATTACTTGCTGGAAGGTTATGGCCTGACCGAGTGTTCGCCATTGGTTGCTGCTTACCCTTATGATTTAACAGACTATAATGGTTCTATCGGTTTGCCAGTCCCATCGACCGACGTGCGTATTGTTGACGACGAAGGCCTGGTGCTGGGTAACGATCAGACCGGTGAACTACAGGTTCGTGGTCCACAGGTAATGCAGGGTTATTGGCAGCGTCCGGAAGCGAGTAAAGAAGTCCTGACCGAAGACGGTTGGCTATCGACCGGTGATATTGTTCGCTTCGATGACGAAGGTTTCTTGCACATTGTCGATCGTAAGAAAGACATGATTTTGGTATCGGGCTTCAATGTTTACCCGAACGAAATCGAAGATGTGGTTGCCCTTAACAGCAAGGTACTCGAGGTGGCTGCCATCGGCGAACCGCATGAAGTGTCTGGCGAGGTTGTAAAGGTATGTGTCGTTAAGCGTGATGCCAGCCTGACTCGCGAAGAGTTGCTAGAGCACTGCCGTGAGCACCTGACCGGTTATAAGATCCCTAAGATTGTTGAGTTCCGTGATGAACTGCCAAAGACTAATGTCGGTAAGATCCTCCGCCGTGCTTTGCGTGAAGAATCCAATCAGCAAACTCAGGATGCGTAATCGGATCCTCAATTAAAGATAAAAAAATGCCGGCATCAAGCCGGCATTTTATTGGTGAGATAACTGTGAATTTTGAAATGATCACCAGCCGTACGCGGTTGGAAACGATATGCCAGAAGGCACGTCGTCAATCGGCAGTCATGCTAGATACCGAGTTTGTCAGAACCCGGACCCTTTATCCTAAGCTGGGCTTGATCCAGTTGTTTGATGGCGAGTCTCTGGCATTGATTGACCCGCTGGCTATCGACGATTTAGAACCATTGTGGGATCTGCTGCGCGATCAGTCGGTGATCAAAGTCCTGCATGCTTGTGGCGAAGATCTGGAAGTGTTCCAGTACTACGCTGGTTGCCTGCCAGTACCAATGATTGATACCCAGGTGATGGCTTCGTTCCTTGGTTATGGGGTCTCTGCTGGCTTTGGTACTTTGGTCAAAGATTTCTTGGGGGTCGAACTGGATAAAGGTGAAGCGCGAACAAATTGGTTGGCGCGCCCGCTAACCGATCGTCAGCTCGATTATGCTGCCGCCGATGTTTACTACCTGCTACCGCTATACCAGAAACTGATGCCGTTGGTTGAAGCCAAGGGTTGGCAGGAAGCTTTGGCGCAGGAATGTGCCGGCCTAATGCTCAAGCGAGTGAAAACCTTGGATCCGGAAAAAGCCTACCTGGATATTAAAAATGCTTGGCAGCTAAACCCGAAACAACTGGCAGTGTTACAAAAAGTGGCCAAATGGCGGGTACTGGAAGCGCGTAAGCGAGACTTGGCCCTTAACTTTATCGTCAAAGAGCTGCATTTGTGGAAACTGGCCCGTTACGGTATCAAGTCTAAGGCTGTGATGGCTAAAGAAGGCTTCGATAATATGGAAATCCAGCGACATGCCAACCGCTTGCTAAAGATGGTTCATGATGTCGATGACATGCCAGAAGAACAGTACCCTCAGAAAATCACCCGCCTTGTGGACTTGCCAGGCTATAAGCAGAAAGTGAAACACATCAAAGATGTGGTAACTGCGGTTGAGCAGGAAACTGGCCTGATGTCCGAATTCTTGGCTTCAAAGAAGCAAATCAATCAGTTGATTTCATGGGCGTGGAAAAAAGAGCGCTCAACGGAACAAATGCCAGATATGCTCAAAACATGGCGCAAGCCGTTGTTTGAAGACAAAGTGTTGCCGTTACTGAAATAGAATAAGTAAGCGGTAAAAGAAAAGCCCCGCTCAATATTATTGAGCGGGGCTTTTTTGCAACTGACCCAGATTATTTCTCTTCGTCTGGCAGGGTGACGTTGAGCTCCAGCACAGAAAGATCTTCTTCTTTCTGGTCGAGGTTAACGGTAACCTGATCTGGGCTGATCTCAACATATTTGCGGATCACATCCAGAATATCCTGCTTCAACTGCGGTAAGTAGCTAGGTGCACCCTGATCGGCAGAGCGGCGTTCAGCAACGATAATTTGCAGGCGCTCTTTGGCTACACTGGCAGTCGTTGGTCTCTTGGGGCGGAAGAATTCTAACAATGCCATCGTGTATTACCCTCCGAACAGACGTTTTAGGAAGCCTTTCTTCTCTTCTTCAAGGAAGCGGAACGGGCGTTCTTCGCCAAGCAGGCGCGCAACAGTATCTTCGTAGGCGATACCGGCGTCAGACTCTTTGTCAAAGATGACTGGCTCACCTTTGTTCGAAGCATTCAGTACGGCCTGGCTTTCAGGGATCACGCCAAGTAACGGGATATGAAGTATTTCTTCGACATCGCCGACGCTTAGCATTTCACCCAGAGTCACGCGAGCAGGGTTATAACGAGTCAGTAGCAGGTGTGTTTTCACTGGCTCTTCAGCTTGTTCAGCGCGGCGAGACTTGGAGTCAAGGATGCCGAGGATACGGTCTGAGTCACGTACAGAAGAGACTTCAGGGTTGGTGGTAACAATGGCTTCGTCGGCGAAGTACAGTGCCATCAGGGCGCCGGTCTCGATACCCGCTGGTGAATCACAGATAATGAACTCAAAGCCCATCCCTGCCATGTCATTGAATACGCGCTCTACACCTTCACGGCTCAGTGCATCTTTGTCACGTGTCTGTGAGGCGGGTAAAACATAGAGGTTGTCGACACGCTTGTCTTTGATAAGCGCTTGGTTAAGGTTTGCTTCGCCATTAATGACGTTAACAAAATCATACACCACGCGGCGCTCGCAGCCCATGATAAGGTCTAGGTTACGCAGGCCGATATCAAAATCGATCACCGCTGTTTTCTTGCCGCTCAGTGCAAGACCCGATGCAATAGCTGCACTCGAGGTAGTTTTACCAACGCCACCTTTACCTGAGGTAACAACGATAATACGTGCCATCTTTAAATTCCTTATTAAACGTTATAGAGCCATCTGCTCTATGTTCAAATTGTTTTCAGCAAGCGAGATAACGACATTTTTTCCCCAGAACTCTTGTTGGATTTTGTCGCTCAACCAGTAGTTCCCTGCGATGGAAATGAGTTCTGGCTGTAAGTTATGGCAGAATATCTTTGCCTCTTTCTGGCCGCTGGCCCCAGCTATAGCACGGCCTCGAAGGGTCCCGTAGACATGGATGCAGCCATCAGCAATGATCTCTGCTGCTGCACTGACATGCCCAAGCACTATTAAATCACTATTTTTAGCATAAATTTGTTGTCCTGACCGAACCGGATTTTTAATGATTTTTGTCGGTGTCATCACAGGTTCGGCGGCTTTGGCCTGCTTGGCCGCATTCATAATGGCGAATCCGGCCTCTTTTGCCTGTTCTTGCAGCGCACGTTGCTTACAGCCGCTGATGCCGACAGGGATCATGCCGGCTTCATGGACTTGGCTTTTTAGCAAAGCAAAATCGATGTCGTTACCGATCTGGCTGACATCAATAACGATGGGAGCTGCTGAAAAGAAATTAGGCGCTTGCTCAACTTTCTCTTTTAGAAAGTTGACTGCTTGCTGTATGTCGCCATCCACCAGGTGGAGGGCAGAGAGGGTAAAAGAGCCTCCCTTGAGTTCTGCAGATTTTGTCATGTGTGCTGATGACTTTCGCTAAATTAGTCGTCCGGGAACGTTATCTCTTGGGTAACTTGCATGTTATATTCCAAACCGTATATCAGCAAGCTATCCTTGCTTTTGCGTTGGAAATTCAGACAACCGTCTCATCAAGTAGGCGATCCCTGACTCGAAGGGGAATGATTCCAGTTAATTGTTGTCTGACAAAATAGCGAAATTAACGAACAGGTTACCGACAATATGTTGTGTGCAATTTACAAAAGTCCTAAAAAAAACAATACCTACCTTTATATCAACAACAAAGATGATTTCTCACCCGTACCTGAAACTTTGTTGAAAACATTTGGTACACCTCAATTTGTCATGGTACTTAAGTTAGATGAACGCCATAAGCTGGCACAGGCAGATATCGAAAAAGTAAAAGCGGAGCTCAAAGAGAAAGGTTATTACCTGCAAGTACCGCCACCCGTGCCAAACTTATTGGAGCAATACAAAGCGGACAAATCCGCCAGCAGCCAAGGATAAACTATGCATAAGCGATTGATATCGGCCCTTGTGGCCTTAGGGTTAGGATTATCATCGGCAGTTTATGCTGATGAGGGGTTTGATAATTATGTCGAAGAACTAAAAGTAGAAGCCCGGGAAAAAGGAATTTCAGAGTCGATAATCAACTCTGCTTTTGATGGCATTACATTTGTTGAGCGCGCAGTAAAAGCGGATAAAAATCAACCGGAGCGAAAGTTAACGCTGGATGAGTATATTCCCCGTGCTGTTCCTGCTTGGAAAGTAAAGCAGGCTAATGAGCTTTACCGTAAGCATAAGTCGACACTCGATAAAATTGGTCAGCAATATGGTGTGCAGCCAAGATTTATTGTTGCTCTATGGGGCGTTGAAAGTAATTTCGGCCGCCTAATGGGTAATTACAATGTTGTTGAAGCATTATCGACACTTGCCTATGAAGGCCGCCGCGAAGCATTTTTCCGTGGTCAGGTCATGGCGGCATTGGAAATATTGGATGCAGGTCATATTAGCCCTGAAGATATGAAAGGGTCTTGGGCTGGCGCGATGGGACAACCTCAGTTTATGCCTACATCGTTTTTATCTTATGCCGTTGATGGAAACAACGACGGTAAGATAGATATCTGGCAGACTGAGGCAGATGTTTTTGCTTCTGCTGCAAATTATTTAAAGAAAGCGGGCTGGAATGATGAATATACTTGGGGGCGTCAGGTTTCCATACCTTCTTCTATCGATGAGTCATTGATGGGAGTTGAAAAGAGTAAAGCCCGTTCATTATCTGATTGGCAGACGTCTGGTGTTCGACGATTGAATGGCCAGGCACTACCCAATGTTGATATTGATGCGTGGCTTATTCAACCAGATGATAATCATGGCCGTGCCTACCTTATCTATGGTAATTATCAATCTTTGTTGAATTGGAACCGCTCACATTATTTCGCCTTGGCGGTTAGCCATTTGGCAGACCAGATTCGCTAAAAGCGTTATATGACAATTAAGCCAGACCTCAGGGTCTGGTTTTTTATGCGCTGATGACAGTAACCTTACAATTATCAAGAGGATTAGCCCCGTTAAAGGTAGGTATCAATTAAGCGTTGGAAGGTGAAGATATACAACTCTGCGTTAGTGATTATGCCGGAATTTAAATTTTATCATTTAAAATCAGCATTTTATGTGACTTTGATGGATTGTCGTGAATAAAAGAAAAAACCCAGCAATTGCTGGGTTTTTAGTTGTTCTTCAGAAGATTTGAATTATTTGATTTCAAACTCTTCTAGAGACTTGCCTTCATCAAGTGCTTTTTTCAGTGCACTTGGAGTACGGCCTTGGCCTGTCCAAGTTTTCTCTTCACCATTTTCATCTAGGAAACGGTATTTAGCTGGACGCTGTGCACGCTTAGCTTTAGGTGCTTTATTTAGAGTTGCGAGAAGCTCCTCTGGGTCAATACCGTCTGCTAGTAGCATTTCACGGTATTGAGCTAGCTTCTCTGTACGTTCTTTTTCTTTAGCGACTTCTTCCGCTTCAGCTTCTTCACGTTCAGAAACGACAGTTTGCAGCTTTTCTAGTGCTTCTTGTAGCTGCTCTAGAGAATATTCACGAGAAAGTGCGCGAAGGCTGCGAAGGTTAAGTAGCGCTTTCATTGCATCAGACATTTTTTTAATTTCCTGTAGGT